>JASFWN010000102.1:0-4285 GCA_050049295.1 Pseudomonadales bacterium | reverse complement strand
GAAATTCGGGCTCCCAATTGAGTTGGCGGGCCCGCTGGGCCGCCCGTGTTAATGGCAAAGCGATGTACGGGTAGTATTCAGCGAGCCGTTCCAGGTGCTTCATGGCATCGGTTGGGGATCTGCGTTGGCTGGCAATCAGACCCAGCGCCAAATCTTGGGGAAAGCTAAAGGCGGCTTCGTTTAAGACCGCATCGAGCGCATCCCAGTTTTCATTCTGCTGATGGAGGCGGGCCAATAGCTGGTAACGGATGCGACTGTGCGCTGGGGTAGTGTCTTGGATTTCCTCGATGCTGAGCTGGGTTTGAGTATTGCGGGCGAGTCGTTGCCACCATTGGTATTCGTCAGCGGAAAACATCTGTGTCGCTGAACGATGCTCTAGTCGATTCTTGGCATCCGAGATACGCTCACTCGAGAGTGGGTGAGTGCTTAAGTAGGCCAGCGGCTGTCCCGACAACCGCTGATCCGCTTGCATAGTGGTAAACATTTCACTCATGCCGGTGGGGTCAAATCCCGCCTGTGACATGAGTCGTAAGCCCAGTCGATCTGCCTCGCGCTCATGTTCTCGTGAAAACGCCAGTGCCTGATCAATCGCAGCGGCTTGCGTGGTGGTCAGTGCAGCAGCTCCGACACTGACGTTGCCGGCGACCCCGGCCGCAATGGCCGCCAGAGTTCCAACCAGATACGCCTTTTGGCTGTTTGAGTTCGCGTCTTGTCGGCGACTAAAGTGCTGCTGCGTGATATGCGCCATTTCGTGGGCAATAACACTGGCCAGTTGGTCTGGGCTGCCAGCTTTCTCAATCAATCCTGTGTGAAACCCCAACACACCGCCGGGTGCGGCAAAGGCATTAATGCTGGAATCCACCAGCAGCACCAAACGTAACGACCGATCACGCCAGGAGCTGGCTCGGTGAATCGGGCGTAGCAGGCGGCTGAGTGCGCCCAGCACGATGGGATCTTCACTCAAGTTCGGCTTTGCATACAGAATCTGCGCGACCTGATTGCCAATACGTACCTCGTCCAACGCAAAACCCGGCATCGGTTTGAACGCGAAACTGATTAAGGCGACTAAAAACAGCCAGTGTTTACTCATCCGTGTACTATACCGGTGTTGTGAGTTTTAAGAATGACAATGATCACGATTGATTGCTGCGGATTGCGTTGCCCGATGCCCCTTTTAAAAGCCAAGTTGCAGTATTCGACTTTGCTCAGCGGAGAAAGTTTCTGCCTTGTGGCAGATGATCCTGCAGCCGGTCCAGATATCGAGCGTTGGGCAATGCGCGTAGGGGCAGGTTTTCGTATTCATGCTCAAGACCCGCTTAAGGTGGAAATCAGCAAAGCGCAAGGAGATGCGACTTGATTAAGGTGCTTCGCAACTGGATGGACCGTTACCTCTCGGATGAGGAAGCGATTCTATTTGCTCTGTTACTGATTGGTTTCTTTGTGCTAATCATTTGGTTGGGGCAGCCCTTGGCCCCGGTATTCACGGCCGTGATTCTCGCCTTCATCATGCAGGGTGGTGTAGAGCGACTCGTTGGGCTGGGCCTTGGAAAATTTTGGTCGGTTATGGTGGTGTTTTTGTCCACCATCCTCGCTTTCGTAGGCTTCCTAGTTGGCGTCGTTCCGGCACTTTTCCAGCAGGCGGAAAATTTTCTCTCAGAGTTGCCCAATTTGATATTGACCGTTCAGGTCCAGTTGGAAAATTTAGCTCAGCGTTACCCGCATTACTTTAATCCCGAACAGATTTCACAGCTGATTAATCAAGCGGGTCAGCAAATTTCGGGACTGGGGCAGTGGGTGTTGTCGTTCTCGCTCGAGTCATTACCTGGCCTAATCGGCTTGCTAATTTATCTGGTACTGGTGCCGATTCTCGTGTTCTTTTTCCTAAAAGATGCGGACTTAATTTTAGGTTCTATTGGCAAGGTGTTGCCGGATCGCCGACCGATCATGGCGCAGGTTTGGGTCGAGATGAAAGCGCAGGTATCGAATTACGTGCGCGGTAAATTTCTAGAAATCGTGATTGTAGGCATCGTGAGTTATTTGGCGTTCGCCTTTATGGATTTGCGTTACGCAGGGCTGCTCGCTTTGTTGGTCGGTTTGTCGGTTGTGGTCCCTTACATTGGCGCGGCGGTGGTCACGATTCCGGTGGCGGCTGTAGCCTTTGTTCAGTGGGGCTGGAGCAGCGAATTTTATTGGTTGCTCGGAGTCTATGCGCTGATTCAAGCACTGGATGGTAACGTATTGGTGCCTCTATTGTTTTCTGAGGTGGTGAACCTGCACCCCGTTGCGATCATTGTTGCGGTGTTGCTGTTTGGCGGCATATGGGGCTTTTGGGGGGTCTTCTTCGCGATTCCACTCGCCACCTTGTTTAAAGCCGTGGTATCCGCGTGGCCAGTGGCCAGTCGTCAGTTAGAGAACGCCGAGTCCTAGAACTCGGCATTCGCCTTTACAGGCTGCGAACCGCCTCTAAAACCTCTTCGGCGTGACCGGCTACTTTGACCTTGGGCCAAACTTGGGCGAGCTTGCCTGATTCATTGAACAGAAACGTGGCGCGTACGATGCCCATGTAGGTCTTGCCGTACATCGACTTTTCCTGCCAGACCCCGAACTGCTCGCACACATCGGACTGGTCATCCGCACCCAACATCACGGTCAGGTTGTGCTTATCGCGAAATTTACCCTGTTTGGCCACTGTGTCTTTGGAGATGCCCAGTATCCGCGTGTTGGCCATTCCAAATTCGGCGGCATGCTCGCTAAAGGCAATGGATTCTTTGGTGCAGCCAGGGGTATCCGCACGGGGATAGAAAAACACCACCAGATTTTGCCCTTGGGCATCAGATGAATGGAAGGTGTCGCCGTTGTCGAGGGCGATGGAAAAGTCGGGGCAAGCAGTACCTAGCTTAAGCATGGGGATTCCTCAATTACGTTCGCTTAGCTAGTGGGGCTTAGATACAAAAAACCAAGGGTTTGTATTGAGGAGTTCAGCGCTGACAGGTAGCATTCACGCACGATTTTTAAGGAGTTTCGGATGCTTCAAGGCAGCATGGTGGCCCTGGTCACACCCTTTGATGACGCAGGTCAGGTGGATTACGCCGCATTGGAGAGACTGGTTGAGTTTCACATCGAAGCCGGTACGCATGCCATTGTCGCTGTGGGAACAACCGGTGAGTCGGCAACCCTGACTCACAAAGAGCACAACGACGTCATCGCTCGGGTCGTGAAAACGGTCGGTGGCCGTGTTCCCGTCATCGCGGGGACAGGATCCAACTCCACCGCTGAGGCGATCGAAAGTACCCTTGAAGCGGAAAAGGCAGGCGCTGACTTCAGCCTGTCTGTGGTGCCTTATTACAACAAGCCTTGCCAACGGGGTTTGTACGCGCACTTTAAGGCCTTGGCGGAAAACACCCACTTACCGATTTTGTTGTACAACGTGCCCGGTCGAACCGGCGTGGACATGGCGGATGATACGACGCTGGCACTGGCCCGCGATTATGAAAATATTGTGGGAATCAAAGATGCCACCGGTGATCTGACCCGTGGGCAGTATCTGTTAGATAACCGACCTGAAGATTTCTTGGTGATCTCGGGTGACGACGCGACAGCCTTAGAACTCACATTGATGGGGGGGCAGGGCGACATCAGCGTGACGGCCAACGTGGCTCCGGCCGCGATGGCTGAAGCCTTCGAGTTGGCCTTGGCAGGCCAAGCTGAAGAAGCTCGCGGTATCTATCAGCGCTTGATGGGCCTGCACACAGATCTATTCGTCGAGTCCAGTCCCTCACCCAGCAAGTATTGTTTGGCTAAGATGGGCATGTTGAGTGAAAACCTACGGCTGCCGCTGGTGCCAACGGCGCCTGAGCATCATGGCAAATTGGACGCGGCAATGCGTCAAGCGGGTATTGAACTATGAAAGCGAGTCAGCTCGCATTGGGTGCACTTGCTGTTTTCACCTTGGCAGGTTGCGTAGGGCCGGTTAAAAGTACGTTTGAAGATAAAGCGGTCGATTATAAATCTTCGTACACCTTGGACCCGATAGAATTCCCAAAGGAATACGACTTGACGCCTCCAATGGAGGCGTTTCCGATTGACGGGGTTGAAGAGGCGGTAGCCGGTACCGGTGGATCTGGCTTTTCGGTACCTCAAGTTCCTGCCCAAGACCCAAGCCTGCAACAGACCGAAACTCGAATCCTGACCTCAGAACGTATGGTATTTCTGCGAGTTGACAGCTTGCCGGGCGAGATCTGGCCGGAACTGACAGCGTTTTTGGAAGCCAATGGTGTCGGTATTA
>JASFWN010000101.1:0-4312 GCA_050049295.1 Pseudomonadales bacterium | reverse complement strand
GTTAAAGCCCCCGTTCTACGGACACCCTGCAGCAATGCCATGGCAGCGGACACCCATCACGGCCGTCATTATCGGTTTTGCGGTGCTGGCAGCCTTGGCAACCGATCAGGGGCGAGGTGAGTTGTCGCTGTGGCTATATATCATCAATCCGATGACCGGCGAGCAGGATGTTTGGCGCTGGCTATCTCCCGCGTTTCTGCATTTTGGCTGGTTGCACCTGGTTTTTAACTGCCTCTGGCTATTTGCCGTAGGCCGGCTGATTGAATGGCGATCCAGCTCGGCGTTTATCTTGGTTTTTTTGGCCTCGGCTTTGGCCGGTAATGCGCTTCAATGGTTTATGGGCGATTGGCGGTTTGGTGGATTATCCGGGGTCGTTTATGGCGTAGTGGGCTATGTGTGGCTTTGGGATCGGCTGAGGGCCGATATATATGCAGTGCCGCCGGTTTATCTTGGCATCTCATTATTTTTCTTGTTGATTGGCTTTGCCAATCTAGACGGCATTTTGGGTGTAAATATGGCAAACGGAGCCCACTTAGGGGGTTTGCTAGGCGGTCTGGCGGTCGCCTTACTGCATGCGTTAGTGGAGAAAAGGTAAATGGATCTACAGTTGTTGATCGAGCGTATGGACGTGTCGACTTATCAGTCTCTTCGTGATTCGCTTGAGCGAGGTAAATGGCCTGATGGTCAATTGCTCTCGGCCGAGCAGAAAGCGCTGGTGATGGAGGCATTGATCCGCTGGGGGCATCAGCACCTACCTGAAGATCAGCGAATTGGCTATCTGCCTCAACCTGACTGCAGTTCAGCACCGGCTGATTTGATCCCGATGAAAGATGAGGACGGTCGGCTATGACTAATCCTGTCATCAAATTATCTGAATACCAGCCGCCAGCCTGGTTGATTTCACAGGTCGAACTGACCTTTGTCATTAACGAAAATCGGACCGAAGTTCAGGCGCAGCTGCGTCTGAAAAAGAATGGGGATTCGCAGCAGGTCGAATTGGATGGCGAGGGATTAGAAACGCTGGAGGTTCGGATTGATGATCAAGAAGTGGACTATCAAATTATCGAAAACCGACTCAGCTTTACCGCGCCGAGTGATGAGTTTGTATTGCACACGCGAGTGGCGATTGTGCCCGAGGAAAACACCTTTCTGGAGGGGCTCTACAAATCCCAAGACATGTACTGTACCCAGTGCGAAGCAGAGGGTTTCCGGCGGATTACTTGGTTTATCGATAGGCCGGATGTCCTGGCGACTTGGTCGGTAATCATCGACGCACCTGTCGCACTTTCAACCTTGCTATCGAATGGCAATAAAGTGAGCGAACAAACCCAAGCAGGTCGGCGACTGGTTGAATGGAAGGATCCCCATCCGAAACCCTGTTATTTGTTCGCGCTCGTCGCAGGCAATTTGGTCTGTCGTCCCGACGTTTTTGAAACTCAATCAGGCAAGCTGGTGGATATTAAGGTCTACACGCGGTCATCTGACGCGACCAAAGTGGATTTCGCCATTGAGTCGATCAAGGCCGCCATGCGCTGGGACGAATCTCGCTTCGGTCGAGAATACGATTTAGACGTCTTTAATGTCGTTGCAGTCAGTGACTTCAACATGGGGGCCATGGAAAACAAGGGCCTGAACATCTTTAACACCAGCTGTGTATTGGCGACACCCGATGTCGCCACCGATGCCGCCTATGAGCGCGTCGAAGCCATTATTGGACATGAGTACTTTCATAACTGGTCGGGCAATCGTGTCACCTGTCGCGACTGGTTCCAGCTGAGTCTAAAGGAAGGCTTTACGGTTTATCGCGACGCAGAATTCACCTCCGATCTACATTCGCGAGCGGTTAAACGAATCCAAGACGTTAGCTTTCTCCGCACCCACCAGTTTGCTGAAGACGCCGGGCCTACCCGGCATCCGGTCAGACCGGCCGAATATGAAGAAATCAGTAACTTTTACACGGTCACGGTGTATGAAAAGGGGGCTGAAGTCGTAGGAATGTTGGCCACCTTACTGGGTGATAAATTCAGAGCGGCCAGTGATCAGTATTTCGATACCTTTGATGGACAGGCCGTCACTTGCGATGACTTTGTGGATTGCATGCAAGCGCACAGTGATCGGGATTTGTCGCAGTTTAAGCGATGGTATGAATATGCGGGGACGCCGAAAGTAAAGGTTACAACGACCCAGACGGATCAAGGGCTGCAAGCTACCTTTACCCAATCACTAGAGGGGTGTGATGAGCCCCTGATGATTCCATTGCGAGTTCGTCCCTATGACGGTCAGGGACAACCGACGGCTGAGGCCCAGTTGGTTGTGTTGGAGTCTTTT
Organism: Pseudomonadales bacterium; assembly: GCA_050049295.1. Lineage (GTDB taxonomy): Bacteria > Pseudomonadota > Gammaproteobacteria > Pseudomonadales > Litorivicinaceae > Litorivicinus. The sequence goes on along the minus strand of JASFWN010000101.1, from coordinate 1,984 downwards.
GAAACTCAGGTTGAGTTCGCGGCTCCCTGTTCGCTTTTGAGTGTGAACGAAGGCTTTTCCGCCCCCGTTCTGCTTGAATACGACCTAAGTGACGAGCAACTGCTGGTAATGGCAGAGCAATGTGAAGATCCCTTTAATCGTTGGGATGCGGTGCAAACGTTCGTTAAGCAGCTTTGGTTAGACGCCTACCATGCCGATGACTGGAGTGGACTTGAATTGGTAGCCGGCGTGCTGGATAAATCCTTAAGTCGTGGCTTCGAAGATCCAGCGTTTACAGCGGAACTGTTGAGTTTGCCCGACAGCGCTCAAATCATGGGTCTGATTGACGATGCCGTCGATCCTTTGAAGCTCGACCAGGTCGGTAAGCAGTTGCATCGTTATTTGGGAGAAAAGCTCTCTGTTCATATTCATCCCCTAATGGCCCATTTAGGCGCGGCGCCCTTGTATGAGCCTGGCGGAAAACAGGCTGGTCGACGCCGACTGTGGCAGGTGTTGGTCGGCTATCTAGCTGCCGCTGCCGATTCAGCGGCCGGGGACATGATTAGTCGGCGCTTTGTTGGGGCGGACAATTTGACGGATCGAATGGCGTCGATGCACGCAGCGGCGAAAGGTGCGCAAACGGTTCAATATTTAGACAGCATGCTTCAGGTGTTTTACCAAGACTGGCAGGAAGAGCCGCTGCTGCTCGATCAATGGTTCCAGGTGCAAGCCTGCTACGGAAGCTTGAGTGATATTCAGGGCTTGCTTAAGCATCCAGAATACAGCTTAACCAATCCCAATCGAGCCCGCAGCGTACTAGGCCCGTGGGCTAGAATGAACGCAGAGGCCTTCCATGGCGAGGGCGGGTATGAGGCGTTCGTCAAGGTTATCGGTCAAATCGAATCCATTAATCCGCAGATAGCCGCTCGTTTGGTGTTGCCCTTAACGCAGCTCGCCCGTTGGACAGACCCTTATCAGTCCAAAGCTCGCTCGAGCTTGTTAGCACTTCAGGGTCAATGCACCTCGAAAGACATGGCGGAAATCCTTGGCAAGGCACTAGACTCGGTTCAGTAGGTCTTAAAAGGTGCGCTCGGATGTTGAGAGAAAAGTGGCGAGAGCAGTTGCCTCAGGGTTCAGCGGGCGACATTGCTTCTCGATTCCTAGAGCAATTATCTGATGACGATTTAGCGCAGCTGGGTTTTGATGCACTCATTGGCCGTGCACAGTGGGCCCAAGCGCAGATCGCCGACGGTCAAAAGGTCGAGTGTCTAAATCCTGACGTCGAGCGGGATGGATGGGGCAGCCCGCATAGCTTGTTGGCCTTATGCCTTCCTGATCAGCCATTTTTAATCGATACGCTGCGTTTGGAAACTCGGCGGCATGGTCGGGCGATTCATCTAACCCAAAATCTGGTGTTGTCTCCTCAAGATCCGTTAAATCCGCATTCCAAGCCGCTCGCCATCGTGCTAATCGAATTCGATCGGCTGTCCGATAAGACCGCCGTCAGGACCTTCGTTTCAGCGATACGGCAGGTGCTCAAGGTGCTGGGTGCAGCAGTCGAAGACTACGAGTCCATGCGGACAGCGGCCTTGGCCTTTGGTGATTCTTTGGCGGGGCAGGAAGGCGAGTTCTTTAAATGGCTGGCGCAGGATCACTTTACCTTTCTTGGGTACTGCAATTCCGAGGGGGCTCATCAAGGGATCGTTCGGATTCAATCCAACTTAAGCGAGATGCCCCAAGCAGAACTCGCGCGAATCTGCTTTGAAAAAGCGGCACAACGTAGCCCGATTCATCGAAATGCGTACATGGATCGAATTGTCTTTTCATCGGGTGGTGTTGAACATCAATTTTTGGGGCTTTACACCGCTCGGGTTTATCAACAATTAGCCACCGATATCCCATGTATTCGTGACAAAATTTCTGCGGTTTTAGCAGGCAGCGGCTTTACACCGGGCGGCCACAATTACAAACAACTGCTTCAAATCCTGCAGTCCTTTCCCCGAGA
>JASFWN010000100.1:0-4333 GCA_050049295.1 Pseudomonadales bacterium | reverse complement strand
TTCAGGCGCATAAAAGGCTTACCGTAAGCCTTTATCAGCTTACGGTCCTGGTGACGGCTTTTCGGAATCAAGTGATGCTCAGTCAAAACCGGCACCGCTCGCTGACAAAGCTCGCACTTCTCTGGTTGTTTGGGTTTGCGCTCCATGGCCTGTCGCTTGGGTCACTGAGGTCCAATTCAAGGATTGCGTTGTCATGCACTTGCATTAATCTCAGGAGTAGCAAGGAGAAACTATGCAGACCATCTCAACCAGTATCAGTCCTCGAGCCCACCTGAGCCTGCTTAACCAACAAGAAGTCGCCATGCTGACCGACCAGACTCAAGAAGGGCTCTATGAACTGGTCCGTCGATGCGCATTAGCCGTATTAAATTCCGGCTCTAAAAGCGACGACGGCTATACCATCATCGAGAAATTTCCCGAATTTTCTATCCAAGTACAGGGGTTTGAACGGGGTATTCGATTGCAGATCGACAACGCACCCGAAAACGCCTTTGTCGATGGTCATATTATCAACGGTATCCGTGAACATCTGTTTTCAGTCGTTCGAGACTTGTTATACACCCGAACCACGCTGACTCAGTACGATCTATCGGACCGCGTGCAAACGTCCAATGCCGTGTTTCACCTACTGCGTCATGCCGATGCGCTGATTGCAGGCCGTGCACCTAACATGGTCGTATGCTGGGGCGGACACAGTATCAGTCGTGTCGAATACGACTACACCAAAGAAGTCGGTCATGAGCTTGGGCTTAGAAGCATGGATATCTGCACAGGCTGCGGTCCCGGTGCCATGAAAGGCCCCATGAAAGGCGCGGCAATCGCCCACGCCAAACAACGAATTAAGGACGGCCGGTATCTGGGCATCACAGAACCCGGCATCATTGCCGCTGAAGCGCCCAATCCAATCGTCAATGAGCTGGTCATCATGCCGGACATTGAAAAGCGATTAGAGGCCTTTGCTCGAGTAGGACATGGGATCATCGTATTCCCAGGTGGCCCAGGAACCGCCGAGGAACTGCTGTATCTGTTGGGCATTTTGATGCACCCCGACAATGCCGATCAGCCCATGCCGCTGATTCTAACCGGCCCTGAAAGCAGTCGAGCCTTGTTAGAGCAATTGGATGCCTTTGTCGGAGCGACTTTGGGTGACGCCGCCCGAGCGCATTACCAACTGATCATTGATGATCCAGTCAAAGTCGCGCAGTTAATGACACAAGGGATTCAACAGGTACATGACTATCGGGCCGCGACTCAAGATGCCTTTACTTACAATTGGCGTTTGTTTATTGACCGCCCATTCCAAGAGCCTTTTACCCCGACGCATGAAAATATGGCCGGATTGAACTTATCAACCGACCAACCGGCGCATGAATTGGCCGCTGCGTTGCGCCGAGCGTTCAGCGGTATTGTCGCAGGCAACGTAAAAGCCCCTGGCGTTGCCGCGGTAAAAGCCCATGGCCCGTTCCAGTTGCATGGTGAGCCTGCACTGATGCAGCGTATGGACGAACTATTGAAAAGTTTCGTCGAGCAAGGTCGCATGAAGATCGACGGTGATTACGCTCCCTGTTATGAAATCCATCGATGACACCGGCTATCAATTTTCTGCGCCAGCAAGGTATCTCTCACGAGATCCATCCATTTGAGCAGGCGGATAAGGATGCGGGTTATGCCCTAGGGGCTGCGCAGGCTTTAGGCGTCGAGCCCGGCTGCGTTTTCAAAACGTTGATGGTCGCGGGCTCGGATGAATTCGCCTGTGCCATGGTGCCCGCCAACGCACAGCTCAATCTAAAGCGGCTCGCCAAGTGTCTGGATTGGAAAAAAATAACGATGGCCCAAGCCAAAGACGCTGAACGTGTCACAGGCTACAAGATCGGGGGAATCAGCCCCTTGGGACAGCGACGACGGCATCTAACGGTAATCGACCAAAGCGCACTGCAATATTCACAAATCTACTGCAGTGCGGGTCAACGGGGGTTGGATTTGGCGATTTCGCCACCGTCCCTGATTGAGTTAGGCATCACGCCTGCCTCAATTGCCGACTTTGTCTCGTAAAGCGGCCGCACCAGACAACATCAACGCGTGATCACTGGCCAGCATGAACAAAGAAGCCCCCTGCTCGCGCCACTGAGGCACCTCGCCCAGATCACCGACAAACATACCGACCGTCCGATTGGCTGCTCGGCAGGCTTGCATGATTCGTTCGACTGCGTCGAGCACGACCGGGGCTTTTAGATTGCTCTCACCCAACGCTACCGTCAGATCCGCACGACCGATGAAGAGCGCATCAATACCCGGCACTTGTGCGATTTGCTCAATCTCATCTAACGCCTCAACGTCCTCAATCTGAGCCACGACTGTGACCTCTTGAGCCGCTCCCTCCAATTGCCCGGGCATTCCACGAGTCGCATACCAGGCGGCTCGGGTAGAGCCCGCAAAACCACGGCCACCTGCACCATATTGACAGGCCTTAGCCAAGGCTGTGGCTTCTTCGACACTACGGACATGAGGCGCCAAAATTCCTGACGCACCACGGTCTAACGCATCCAATATTGCTTCTGGGCTGTTATGCGACACACGCTCCAACGTAGGTAAATCGTTGGCACGTGCAATGGCGCAGCAGGCGTCTAGGTCTGCTCGGTTGAACGGCGCATGCTCGGCGTCCAAGCAGACGGCATCCAACGAAGAAAGCGACAGCACTTCAGTGATGTGCATGTGCGGCGTCTTTTGAAAGGTGCCGAGGGTAAATTCACCGGCTTGGATGCGGGCTTTGAAGCCCGCACAGCGTTCACCCAAGCGAATACTCATTTACCGCCCCACAGTCGCGAGCTCGCAAGCTCCGCTCCATCGGCTAGGGTTTTCAACTTGGCCCACACCACGTCCGTCTGGACGCTGCCAAACCCAGCAAAGGTCGAGAATCCACAATCGGTGCCGGCGATAACACGCTCCCGTCCAACGATGTTCGCAAATCGTTCGATCCGCTCAGCAACCAATTCAGGGTGCTCTACAAAGTTGCTGGTGGAGTCAATCACGCCGGGCACTAGGATCTTCTCTTCGCTGATCAAATCGGCATGATCACGGATCACTTGCCATTCGTGGCCATGACGGGGATTGGCAGTTTCAAACAACAGGGCCGCGGGTCTGGCTTTCAGCACGGTAGGCAAAATAACTTCCAGCCCCACATCACACACGTGTGGGCCTTCATAGTTACCCCAACAAATATGCATGCGCATCTGTTCTGGCGCGATGTTACGAGTCGCGTGGTTTAGCACCTCAACGTGACGGGCAATACGGGTCATGTATTCGTCGTCTTCGGTGTCTTTAAACATCATGTGCCGGCCCAGGCCTAAATCCGGACTGTCCAGCTGCAACTGGTAGCCCGCGTTGACGATGCCTTCGTACTCGACACGCATGGCTTCGGCCAGCGCCTCAAGGTACTCGTCATCGTTCACGTAGTATTCATTTGGCTGGAACAGTGCAATCACACCTGGGCTGGCGGCATTCATAAAGGCACCCGCGGGCGAAGAGGCTTTCAAAGCCTCTGCAAAACAGCTCAAATCTTCGTTCAGCGGATCCATGGACTTGACTTCAATCGGTCCCACGCACTTGGGCCGTTTGTATTCAGGCACACCGCCTGAGCGACTGGCAAAGGCCCCGTAATTCGGGAACAGCTCAAGGTCTTTGGGTGTCCGGCGGGGGCTATCCCCTTCAAATCCGGTGATGCGATCTTTGATATAGGTGGCGTAGCTAATCTTTGATTGTTCGCCATCACTCACAATATCCACGCCACTGGCGACTTGCTTTTGTACCGTTTCCGTCACCGCCTCACGCAGCGTGTGTGCAAAAGCCGCTTCGTCGATCGCCTTGCCCTGCTCTTTAGCGAATACGCCCTCGGTTACCGCTTCTGAACGAGGCAAGCTGCCAACGTGAGTGGTCAAAATTCGATCGTTGCTGCGCATGGGTTTCCTTAGCGTTTGAATAGTTGTTCGAGGGCCTGGTTGACCCGTTCTGGCTGCTCTAGCGTCGCTAGATGACCGCAATTTTCTAAGAGTACCAGCTCTGAATAAGGGATGCTTTCATGCATCTCGCGCTGGCGATCTTCTGGACACAAGATGTCCTCTGTACCCGCCAAAATAAGCGTTGGTACACGGATCGAAGCCAAATTGGGGCGTTGATCCGGGCGACCACGGACGGCCTTGATTTGTCTGGTCAGCACGGCCTGGCCCTGGTCCATGGCCATATCTCTTACCGTGTTAAGAATCTCAATATTGTCCTGATTGGCCTTGGCCAAATACAATGGCTTGAGTTGCTCCATCACGATGTTTTCAAAATCGCC
>JASFWN010000099.1:0-4342 GCA_050049295.1 Pseudomonadales bacterium | reverse complement strand
GACCACCACCGGCGGGACTGCGACCGGCTACCGCGTAAATGTTTTTGACAATCGGTGGCTGGCCTTCAGCGGCCTGCGCGTCCAGTTGCACGGCAGCGCGTTCAGCAGCCAACCGTAACTGATCGATGGCGGCCTGAGTTCGAGCAAAATTGGTGCCGTCTGACATCTCAAGTTCGGCTGTTACAAATTTGCCTTCAATCGAAGGGAAAAAGCTGAACTTCACAAATCCATGAACCATGGTGCCGACGGTTAACACCATCATGGCAAAGACCATCGCCAATGGAACCGAGGTATGGCGGGTGCAGAATGTCAGCAGGGCCTTTAGCGGACCCTGAATAAAGGCTTTAAGCCCTCGATCCAATGGCGCTCGGATGGCATTGATCCAGCGCACCAGGAAGAACTGCTGTGTAGGATCCAGATTTAGACGGTGTAGGTGTCTGGGAAGAATGATCAACGATTGGACCAGCGACAACAGCAACACCACGATCACAACGCTGGGAATGTCACCCAGGAACTTGCCCAGGATTCCAGGTAGTTGAAGGAGGGGAGTGAAGGCAACCACGGTGGTTAACGCGCTAAAGATGACCGGAATAGCAACTCGTTGAGCCCCGGCCACAGCGGCTTGCAGGGGTGTTTTTCCCTGTTCGTTGTTTAAGTAGATGTTTTCGCCAACCACGATGGCGTTGTCTACCACGATGCCGATCGCCAGGATAAAACCAAACAGGCTGATCATGTTGATCGACATGCCCATCAGATCCATCACAAAAAACGCACCAATAAACGATATCCCAATGCCAACCGCGGACCAGAACGACAGACGCAAGTCCAGAAACAGGGTCAAGCAAAGCATGACCAGACCAAAACCCAGCACGGCGTTTTTGACCAACAAATCGAGTCGGTTTTGCAGCTCTTCCGCTTCGTTGCTCCAAATGCTGGCTTGAATGTTTTCAGGCAAGGAGTCTCGGAAGGAATCATCGAGGTAGGCACGCACGTCATTAACGATTTCGAGCACTTGTTCTTCGCCCACTCGGTAGACCAACACGCTGGCGCTACGCTGGCCGTCATAGTCACTAGACAGATCTGTTTGATCAAAGCCGTCGATAACCTTAGCGACATCGTCTAAGCGGACCTGGGTGCCGTCTTGGCCGGTCAGCAGTACAATTTCAGCGAAGTCTTCGCCGGTAAAATTGCGGCCTAAGGTACGCAACGGGACCGTCAGGGTATCAGTGCGCAAGTCACCACCCGGTAGCTCCAAACTGTTTGCGCCAATCAGCTGTGCGACCTGCCCAAGCGTCAATCCATAGGCCTGCAGGGCGTTTCGATCAATTTCGATTGAGATCTCATAATCACGAACATTGCTGACTTTGACGAAGGACAGGCTGTCGAGCTTAGTGAGTTCGGTTTTTAGCCGCTCCGCTTGAATCTTCAACTCGGTCTCGCTCGCATCGCCATGGATACTAATTTCCAGGACCTTGCTGCGGTTATTGGGCTGAACGACTGACGGCTCTTCTGCGTCCTCAGGGAATACCGAGATCCTATCGACTTCGGATTTAACTTCGTCCAGCTTGGTGCTGACGTCTTCGCCTAGCTGAAGGATAAGCCGCACGGTGCCGCGACCCTCCGATGCGGTAGCCGTGATCTCATCTACCCCGTCAATACCGGATAGCTGATCCTCAATCGGACGAATAATACTCTGTTCAATTTCCGCCGGACTGGCACCGGGGTAGGTGACGCTGACGTTGATTTGATCGAGCGAGAATTCAGGAAAGGTTTTTTGCGGCAGACCCAAAGCACTTAACAGGCCGACCGCTAATACAAAAATTACGCTCAGGTTTGCGGCGACCGGATGTTCGGTCATCCATCGGATTATCGATTTCATCAGTCAGCGCTCGCGTTTTGTTGACCGATTGCTTCAATTGGCATGCCGGCTTGAGCGTTGGACAGCGTACTCGTGATCACCGGGAATCGGATCAGCGCATCACTTTCGGCAAGGTAGATTCGGTCGCGATCGATGTAACGTGGCTCAACGCGTTGAATGCGCAGCACGTCGCCGTCGGCCAGCCAAACCTGCGCGTCAGCCTGCAATGCACTCGCCGGTATCGCCACAAGATCCGTAGCGGGTGCAAGGACCCGGACATTGACAAAAGCATTGGGTAACAAGGGGAACGCCTTGGGCTCGGAATCCTGAATGCGAATGGTGACCTGAATCGTGCGGGTTTGGGCGTTCAAACCCGGGGTGACTCGCTGGATTTTGCCTAACCAGGTATCGCTTAGTTCACCAAATTGCGCTTGGATTTCTGCGTTGATGTTCGCCCCTTGGAACAGTCCCGGGATGAGTGCGGCTTCAGATTCAGTTAGCGACACCGTCACTTCCAAGGTTTGGTCGGTGTAGATTTCGGCAATGCTTTGGCCTGTGCCCACGACACTGCCTAGTTGGGCCACTTGTTGTCGAACTCGTCCGGCGAATGGGGCTTTGACACGCGTGTTTTCCAATTGAACCTGGGCTGAATCTAACTGTGCAATCAGTTGGGTCTGTTGGCTTTCAAGTTGGTCTAGTTGATCCTGGCTTACCACGTTGGATTTTTTCAGGTCTTGTGCGCGTTGTAGCTGGCGCTCGATCAAATTCAGGTTGGCCTGAATGCTGCGGACTTGTGTTTTGGCCGCTCGATCATCGAGTTGAGCCAAGATCTCGCCTTGCTCAAAGGATCCCAGTGACTCCATGGCCGGATGCAGCGAAGTGATACGGCCGCCGGTTTGAGCAGCTAATGAGATTGAACGGAAAGGCCGCACAAAGCCTTCAGCCCGAACCGGAATTACGCGGATGTCAGTCTGGGCATTAACGGTCTGGACCTTGGGCACAAGAATCTGAGGCGGGGTCGCCTCAACCGGTGTTTTCATCGATCCCATGACTCGAAAGCCAATAAAGCCTGAAGCCACAATGAGCAGCGACAATATATACCAAGGGAGTTTGGATTTGATGAAATAAGTGAGGGTCATGGTGAGTCCAATCGGCCAGTTAACCGTTGCAAGGTGGGGGCTGCGGCGTGGTTTCGCAAGGCTTATTACAAAGGTTTACGGCTCGTGTAGACTGTCGCTCCGCTTTAGGATTCATGTATGCAAGCGATACTGTTCTCTCTTTCCGTCACCTTCCCCATTTTTGCGCTTTTGGTCGCAGGCTATGTGCTGCGCCGAGTCGGTTGGATTGACGATAGCTTTACCCAAGCAGGCTCGCGTTTGGTGTTTAACGTCACCCTGCCGCTGGTTTTGTTTTTGAGCATTAGTCAAAGCAAGCCGGATACCACATTTAATGCAGATTTGTTGATGGCCGGAGTTCTGACCACAGTCGCTGCCTGGGTTCTGCTCGAGATTTACGCCAAGTGGTGTGTTTCACCCAAGTCTGAGCGAGGTATCGTCGTCCAAGGTGGCTTTCGCTCAAACATGGGGATCATTGGACTTGCATACTGCTACGGAGCCTACGGGGAACTGGGGTTGGAATTGGCTGCACTGTATCTCGCCTTTGTCACCATTTTGTACAACCTGCTGTCGGTCATGACCCTCAGCTATTCGTTAAATCGGGAAGCAGGCCTGGCCGGCTTGTTTAAGGGTATCTACACCAATCCGTTGATCGTCTCGATTTGTATGGCACTGGTTTTCGCTCAGATGCAGTGGCAGTTGCCGCATCTGCTGACCCAAACCGCAGAACTTTTGGCTGAAATGACGCTTCCCCTCGCCTTATTGTGTACGGGCGCCAGCGTGACCTGGCATGGCTTAAAAGGGGACTCAAAGAACCTGTTTTATGCCAGTGCTGCCAAGCTGTTTGGAACCCCGCTGCTGGCAATCGCCATCGGATTGCTCTGTGGACTCGAGGGTACGCTGCTGGGTATTTTGATCATGATGGTGGCAGCGCCAACCGCGGCGGCCAGTTACGTCATGGTACGTGCCATGGGGGGTAATCATGGACTGGCGGCGGGCATTATTTCCGTCACCACGCTGGGTTCGATTGTTTCGGTCACTGCACTGTTAGCGAGTCTACGAACCTTCGGACTGATCTGATTTTCGCTCGACGCGTTTTCCATTCGAGGCAACGATGTGTAACCCATTGCGCCGTTTTGGACGAACGGCATTGACCAAGTCGGTTAAGATTTTTGCATCCAGTCGTGAGCCAGGCGCTAAGGTGTATCCCGGCAATTGCACCCCGTGTTTGCAAGCTAATTCTGCCAGCTCCAAAAATGCGTTGGTGGCCTGTTCGATTTCAGCGGTGTTGCCAGCCTTACGGCTACTAGCGACCCATGCGGCCCCCAGCTCCAAGGCCTGTTTTAACTGATATTCTGCCACTACCCGT
>JASFWN010000098.1:0-4374 GCA_050049295.1 Pseudomonadales bacterium | reverse complement strand
GCAGGCTTGGAGCCGGACACGCACGTGAATCTACCCGGCCAGTCCGCTGACATCACATTGATTGTCGCTCGCGCAGCTTAAATATAAAGAAATCTTGATATAAGGCTTTCCTTATATAGGTGAATTGAAGTAAAGTTCTTGGCAACAAAACCTGCCGAGAACGAACGGATGACACTCGCCACGCTACTTCAACAACGATTGGTGTTCCTTGACGGAGCAATGGGCACCATGATTCAGGGTTATCAATTTAGCGAGGCCGATTACCGCGGCACTCAGTTTGCGGATTGGCCCTGCGACGTCAAAGGCAACAACGACCTTTTAACCCTAACCCAGCCCGAGACCATCAAAGATATTCATTTGGCCTATCTCAGAGCCGGTGCCGATGTCATTGAGACCAATACCTTCAACGCGAATCAGCCCTCGATGGCGGATTACCAGATGGAGGACTGGGTCGAGGCGCTTAACTATGAAGGTGCACGACTCGCGCGGGAAGCTGCGGACCAAGTCACACAAGAGCAAAACCGTCCGTGTTTTGTCGCTGGGGTATTAGGCCCGACCAATCGCACCGCCAGCATCAGCCCCGATGTCAACGATCCCGGATTTCGCGGCATTCACTTTGACCAACTGGTTGAGACCTATCAATGTGCAACCCGAGCCCTGATCCGGGGGGGTGCAGATGTCATCCTGGTTGAAACCATCTTTGACACCCTGAACTGCAAAGCCGCCTTGTACGCGATTGATGTGGTATCCGAGGAAATCGGCCGCCCGATCGACATTATGATCTCAGGCACCATCACCGACGGCAGTGGCCGGACCCTGTCGGGGCAAACCGTCGAGGCCTTCGTCAATTCAATTCGTCATGCCAACCCGATTAGCGTCGGCTTGAATTGCGCATTGGGCGCCGAGGAACTGCGCCCGTGGTTGAATGAATTGCATCAATGCTGCGAATTTCCGATCAGCGTGCATCCTAATGCAGGACTGCCCAATCAATTCGGTGAATACGACCAAACCGCTCAAGAAATGGTGGCCATCGTTGAAGAGTTTGCCGACCAAGGCTGGCTCAATCTAGTCGGCGGTTGCTGCGGCACCACACCTGAGCACATCCAAGTTCTCAAGCAGCAACTGGCCAACAAACCGCCCCGAGTATCGCCGTCGCTACCCGGCGCGTTACGCCTATCCGGCCTTGAGCCCATGACTCAGGGTACAGACGACCTGTTCGTCAACGTGGGCGAACGCACCAACGTCACCGGATCGGCGCGCTTTAAAAAACTGATTTTAGCCGAGGACTACGACACGGCCCTGGAAGTTGCACTGCAGCAAGTCGAAAACGGCGCGCAGATCATCGACGTCAACATGGACGAAGGCATGTTGGATGCCAAGGCCGCCATGACTCGCTACCTAAACCTGATTGCCGCTGAACCGGACATTGCCCGGGTTCCTGTCATGATCGACAGCTCGAAATGGGAAGTGATCGAAGCCGGTTTGAAATGCGTTCAGGGCAAGGCCGTTGTTAACTCGATCAGCCTGAAAGAAGGCGAAGCGAGCTTTATCGAACAAGCGCGCCAAGTCCGCCGATACGGTGCCGCCTGTGTAGTCATGGCCTTTGACGAAACGGGCCAAGCCGACACCCGCGAGCGCAAGGTCGAAATCTGCCAGCGTGCTTATCGGATTCTGACCGACACGGTGGGCATGAATCCGAACGACATCATTTTTGATCCCAATATCTTTGCGGTGGCCACCGGTATCGAGGCACATAATCGCTACGCACTGGACTTCATTGAAGCCACCACCGAGATTAAGGCCACCTGCCCGGGCGCACGAATTTCTGGCGGCCTGAGTAACGTGTCTTTTAGTTTCCGGGGTAACAATCCGGTCCGCGAAGCCATGCACAGCGTATTTCTGTTTCACGCCATTAAAGCAGGCATGGACATGGGAATCGTCAATGCAGGCATGCTCTCGATCTACGATGATCTGGACGAGACCCTGAGAGAGCGGGTCGAGGATGTCATTCTGGATCGTCGCGATAACGCGACCGATCGCCTGCTCGAGATCGCACCGAACTATGCAGGTAGCCAAGCCGAGACGGAAGTTCAGACTCAAGCCTGGAGAAAACTCCCGGTTGATGAACGCCTCGCACATGCCTTGGTCAAGGGCATTGACGCCCATGTACTGGAAGATGTCGAAGAAGCTCGTGTTCAAGCCGAGCGTCCGCTGGATGTGATTGAAGGCCCGCTAATGAGCGGGATGAATCAAGTCGGTGACCTATTCGGCGCCGGCAAGATGTTTTTGCCTCAGGTCGTTAAGTCTGCCCGGGTCATGAAGAAAGCCGTTGCACACCTGATCCCCTTTATCGAGGCCGAATCCGACGGCACTCAACAAAGCGCTGGAAAGATTGTTATGGCCACGGTCAAAGGCGACGTGCATGACATCGGCAAGAACATTGTTGGTGTTGTTCTTCAATGCAATAACTTCGAAGTGATTGATTTGGGCGTCATGGTCAGCGCCGAAAAGATTCTAGACGTCGCACAGCGGGAAAACGCCGACATCATCGGCCTATCAGGTCTGATTACTCCAAGCTTGGACGAAATGGTCCATGTCGCTCAGGAAATGAAGCGACGAGGACTCACGATTCCGCTGATGATTGGCGGAGCGACCACCTCGCCCGCGCATACGGCGGTCAAAATCGATCCCGCGTATGACCACCCTGTGGTGTACGTCAAAGACGCCAGCCGGGCAGTCGGAGTGGCACAGCGCTTACTGGGCCGTGACCGAGTCGCCTACGCTGAAGAAATCGCGCTGGCTCACAGCAAAAAGCGCGCCGCGCACGCCGGACGAGGTCAGGTGAAATTGTTGGAATTTGAAGACGCGCAGGCCAATCGATTCCAAGCCGATTTCTCCAAAAAGGCACAGCCCAACCAGGTCGGCGAGTTTGAACTGGTCCCCAGCGTGGCTGAACTCGAGCCCTTTATCGATTGGATGCCCTTTTTTAATGCCTGGGAATTCAGCGGCCGCTTCCCGGATCTGCTGAATGATCCCGTCAAAGGACCCGAGGCCAAAAAGCTATTCCAGGATGCGCAGGCGATGATGGCGCGCATCAAGGAAGAGCGCTGGTTAGAGCCCAAAGGGCTACTAGGCATCTGGCCCGCCCATCGAGAAGGCGAAAAGTTGATTGTGAATGGTGTCGACGTCGCTTGTCTGCGCCAACAAAAGCAATTGCCCGACGGCACCCCTAACCTGTCACTGGTCGATTTTGTCGATGACCGAGACGATCACGTGGGTGGTTTTGCAGTCACGGCAGGCTTTGGCATTGATCCCTATATCAAAGCCTTTGAAGCAGATCATGACGACTACTCGAGCATCATGCTCAAAGCGTTGGCGGATCGACTGGCAGAAGCCTTTGCCGAATACGCCCACCATCAAGTGCGTACAGAGCTTTGGGGCTACGCTGCAGATGAAGCCTTGGATAACGATGCGTTGATCCGCGAGGAATACACTGGCATTCGTCCCGCACCGGGCTATCCAGCCTGCCCCGATCATCGCCAGAAAGAGGCCCTTTGGGCGCTCTTGGATGTTGATGAACGTCTGGGTATTCAACTCACCGAATCCATGGCCATGTGGCCAACCGCTTCTGTCAGCGGTTTTTATTTTGCACATCCCGATGCTCGCTATTTCCAACTAGGGAAGGTTGGACCGGATCAAATCGAGCAGTACAGCCTCCTCAGAGACGAATCGATTGAAACGACCGAGCGCTGGTTAGCGCCGGTCTTGGGTTATTAAGGAAATACCATGTCAATGTCAGCCTATGAAATACGCGACCGTCTGCAGCAACGCTTTGGTGGCAGCCAAGTCCCCAAGGTCAGCTTTGAGTTTTTTCCACCCAAAAGCGAAAAGGCCGAACACTCTTTATGGAGCTGTGTTGAGCGCTTAGGAAAACTGGCGCCGCAGTTTGTTTCGGTGACTTACGGAGCCGACGGATCCACTCGAGACCGGACCCACCAGATCGTTGAGCATCTGAGCACGCAGACGACCATTCCGACGATGCCGCACCTGACGTGTGTCGGAGCGCCGAAAGAAGAAATCGACAGCATTGCCGATGCTTACTGGGACATGGGCGTGCGACGCATCATGGCGCTTCGAGGCGACCCGGTCGAGGGCGCCGGCCATCGTTATCAACCTACGCCCGGCGGTTATGCCTATGCAGCCGACTTAGTCGAAGGATTGGCCAAACGCCATGACTTTGAAATAGCAGTCGCCGCCTATCCGGAAGTGCACCCCGAGGCGCCCAGTAGCTTATTTGACCTCGAGAATCTAAAGCGCAAGTTTGATGCCGGCGCCAGCTTGGCCATCACCCAGTACTTCTTTGATACCGATTCG
>JASFWN010000097.1:0-4399 GCA_050049295.1 Pseudomonadales bacterium | reverse complement strand
CCTGCCTAAGCCCAAACAAGGCTGGCCGAAGCTATTATTTGCGCTGATTCCGCGCGGATCCCAGGCCAGTCGAGGCCGGCGCTTGCGCTTGTCACTGGAAGCACTGGGGCCGGTATTCGTTAAATTTGGTCAGGCACTTTCTACCCGTCGGGACTTACTGCCGCCAGACGTCGCGGACGAGCTGAAAAAACTCCAGGATCAGGTGCCGCCCTTTTCTGGCCAAACCGCAAAGCAAATTATCGAAGAGGCGCTTGAGCAAAGCGTGACAGAGGCCTTTGCCGAGTTCTCCGAAGAACCACTCGCCAGCGCCTCGGTCGCCCAAGTGCATGCCGCCAAATTGGTCACAGGCGAGGAAGTGGTGGTCAAGGTCGTCCGTCCTGGCATCGACCGAACCATTCGCAAAGATTTGGCTTTAATGCACACCCTGGCCAAGGTACTCGAAGCCATCAGTGCCGATGGACGCCGACTACGCCTCAAAGAGGTAGTGAGCGACTACGAATCAACCATCATGGACGAGCTGGACCTGGCTCGCGAGGGTGCCAATGCCAGCCAGCTACGGCGTAACTTTGAAAACAGCTCAGATCTGTATGTCCCTCAGGTTTACTGGGATCTAACTCGGGACAGAGTGTTGGTCACAGAACGTATCTACGGCATACCGGTTGCGGAAATTGAAACCCTCAAGGCGGCTGGCACCGACATGGCCATGTTGGCCCGGCGAGGCGTCGAGATCTTTTTTACTCAGGTGTTTCGGCACAGTTTCTTTCACGCCGATATGCATCCCGGCAATATTTTTGTCGACATTACCGACCCGAGCGATCCTAAGTACATTGCCATCGACTGCGGTATTATCGGCACCTTAGAAAAGCGCGATCAGGACTATCTGGCGCAAAATATGCTGGCTTTCTTCAATCGCGATTATCGCGAAGTGGCCCGGCTACACGTGGAATCGGGCTGGGTACCCAAAGACACTCGCATCGGCGATCTAGAGGGCGCCATTCGCAGTGTTTGCGAGCCCATCTTTGAAAAGCCCTTGGGCGAGATTATGTTCGGCCATCTGTTGCTCAGGCTCTTTCAAACCGCTCGGCGCTTTAACATGCCGGTTCAGCCTCAGTTGGTATTGCTGCAAAAAACACTGCTCAACATCGAAGGATTGGGCCGCCAACTTTCCCCGGATCTCGATTTGTGGCTAACCGGCAAACCTATCCTGGAAAACTGGATGAACGAGCGCATTGGGCCTAAATCATTCGCGAAAACGCTCAAATCCGAGGGGCCCAGGTGGTTGATGCAACTGCCCGAGCTGCCACAGCAACTATTGAACGCTTCGCAGCACTTGAGTCAATTGGATCAGGTGTTAATCGAGCAGCGTGAACATCAGCTCGCTCTGCAAAAAGCCCTACTCGACACCAAGAAGAGCCAACGGCGGACGGTTGGAATCTTCCTTGTCAGCGGTGTGTTGTTTGTCTCCTCAACCGGAGTCAGCCCCTACACCGACGTGGTGGCGCTGGGCGCGATGGCTTCAATGGTATTAGGCATTTGGCGGCTGGTCAGGCCATAATTGGGTATGAATTTAGACAAGCTGGCATGGAATGCCGACGGACTCATCCCCGCGATTGCGCAGGACTTCGCCTCAGGCGAAGTCCTCATGATGGCTTGGATGAATCGAGAAGCACTGCAAATCACTCTGGATCAACAGGTCGCTGTTTATTACAGCCGCTCGCGACAGGCCTTATGGCGTAAAGGCGAAACCAGCGGCCAGACCCAACAGATTCACGAGATTCGCACCGACTGCGACCGCGACACCATTTTATTGCTGGTCAGTCAAAATGGCGTGGCCTGTCATACCGGGCGTCGCACTTGCTTTTACCGTGCGCTCGACGATCAGGGTGAGCACACACTGACCGAGCCTCTGATTGACCCCGCGAAGCTATACGGAACAAAGGCATGAGCCAGACACTAGAACAACTGCAGGAAATACTGGCCCAACGACGAGCCGCCTCACCCGATAGCAGCTATGTCGCCAGCCTACACGCCAAAGGTCTAAACAAGATTTTGGAAAAAGTCGGCGAAGAAAGCACCGAATTCCTGTTAGCCTGCAAGGACAACGACAAAGAAAACGCCATCTATGAATGCGCGGACTTGTGGTTTCACACATTGGTGGCTTTGTCGGACTTGGATTTAACGGCTCAGGACGTGCTGGACGAATTGGCGCGGCGTTTTGAGATGAGTGGCTTGGAAGAAAAAGCGAATCGGACCCCATGAGCGATTGTATTTTCTGCAAAATTTTGGGCGGAGACATTCCGTCCAACCGCGTTTACGAAGACGAGCACTGCATTGCGTTTCACGATGTGCAGCCCGCGGCACCGGTGCATTTGCTGGTCATTCCTCGCAAACACATCAGCTCCTTAGATGCGCTGACGCCACAGGATCAGGAACTCATGGGGCACATCATGACTCGAATTCCTGAGATTGCGCGTAACCAAGGACTGGATCAAGGCTACCGCACCGTCGTCAATACCGGCGAGCAAGGCGGCCAAACCGTATTTCACATTCATTTTCATATCTTAGGCGGCCGTCAAATGACGGGCCTTTAATTAAGGAGACTTCACATGGGCATTGGCGGAATTAGCATCTGGCAACTTCTGATCATCCTGGCCATTTTGATCATGATTTTTGGCACCAAGAAATTGCGTGGCTTGGGCGGCGACCTGGGCGGTGCCGTTAAGGGCTTCAAAAAAGCCATGAGCGAAGAGGAACAAGAGTCCATCCAAGCAAAAACCGAAGCCGACGCCGATCCGGTTGAGAGCAAAAAAGACGAAACCACCAAGCGCTAATCGATGTTCGATGTCGGGTTTACCGAACTCGTCTTGATTGCGGTTCTCGGTTTGATTGTCGTAGGGCCTGAGCGCTTGCCGACGGCGGCGAAAAAGGCCGGCGCTTGGATCGGCCGAGCCAAGCGGACCTTTAACAACATACAGTTGGACATCAAACGAGAGCTGGATGCCGAAGAGCTGCGCAAGTCGTTGATGGATGACGGTAAACTCGGCGACGATATCAGCGAGTTTGGCCGCGCACTGACTGACGACATTTTGAACAACCGTCCGGAGAAAACTCCAGCCGCTGAACCCCAAGCGCCGGAGAACACGAGCGGCGGGACTGCAACACCAGGGACTAAAGAACAAACATGAGCAACTCAACTGGCGACATGCCGATCGTTGAACATTTGGTTGAGCTACGAAACCGGCTTATTCGAATGGTCTTGGCTGTGTTGGTCTGCTTTTTGGCGCTGGTGGCCTTTGCTAACGATATCTACACCTTTATCGCCGCTCCTTTGCAGTCGTTGATGCCTGAAGGCACCAGCATGATCGCCACCGAGGTCGCCTCACCATTCCTGGCGCCCTTCAAGCTGACCCTTTGGGTGTGTGTAGCGATCACCATGCCCTATCTGCTGATTCAGATCTGGGGATTCATTGCACCTGGGCTGTATGACAGCGAAAAACGCCTAGCGGTGCCACTGGTCGTCTCCAGTATTTTCTTGTTCTACGCCGGTCTGGCATTCGCCTACTACGTGGTTTTCCCTCTCGTCTTTGGCTTCTTCACCAGCATCAGTCCCGACGGGGTTGAGGTGATGACGGACATCAATGCCTACCTCAGCTTTGTCATGCGGCTGTTTTTCGTATTTGGCTTAGCGTTTGAAATACCGGTCGCGATCTTTTTGTTGATCCGCATGGGCGTGGTAGAGCCGGACTCCTTTGCGAGCAAACGGCCCTATGTTTTCTTATCTTGTTTCGTGCTGGGCATGCTGGTTACACCCCCGGATGTCATCAGCCAAACTATTCTGGCTCTGCCAATGTATTTGCTATTCGAAGTGGGTCTGTTGTTAGGGCGCCTGACGCACAAAAAGAAAGACGAGCTTGACGAGATCGAAGAAGAATTCGGCCGTCAGATCAAACACGACGAAATCGAACCTTAGAATCGCATCCAGCCCCGGGGCGTGACCACCGCGCCCAGTGGCAAATCCCAGTCTTCAGATTGAATACGGCTGACCTGCTGGCCCTGATACGCGATACCGATACGCCGGCTACGTGCAATCTTACCTAACGTCTGGTCATAAAAGCCCCCGCCCATCCCAACTCGTTGTCCGGTGCTGTCAAAGGCTGTCAGTGGCACCAACACCCAATCCAACGACTGCGTCTGTAGGGTCTCTCCCTCACGGGGAATAGGGATATTAAGCGCGCCCGTCTCGCAGTCAGCGTCTGAACGATAGTGGCGAAATTCCAGTGAAGACCCGTTGATCACAGGCAAATACTGGCCTGGGGAACGCCCTGGATCGGCTTCTTCAGGCAGCGCCCAGTAGGTGCCTATTCGGCCGGACAAGTGTTGAAGGTGCTGTTGAATGCAA
>JASFWN010000096.1:0-4448 GCA_050049295.1 Pseudomonadales bacterium | reverse complement strand
TCTCGGGAATGGATTTGATCGCGCCCAAGACGCTCGCCGCCCGGTGGGTTCATTATTGAAGCCCTTGGTTTACTTGCATGCGTTCGAACGTGGGCTTAATGCCATGAGCCCAGTACCAGATGTGCCGGTCGAGATAAAAACGGCCGATGGGGTTTGGGCGCCTTCTAACTACGATGATGCGTTTGAAGGGCAGGTTCCCTTGTTCTATGCCCTCTCGAAGAGCAAAAACTTAGCCTCGGTGAACTTGGCACAGACCCTAGGCTTTCAACAGGTCGCAGACACGGCTAGTCAAGCTGGTGTTGACGTGAATCCTGATCAACCTTCTTGGATTTTAGGTGCTCACGCGATGTCGCCCTTTGAGGTCGCGCAGTTATATGCAACCTTGGCCAATGATGGGTTTGAGGTTGCTCCGAAATTGATTCGGGATGTGATGTACCCAGATGGGCGCAGCGCCTCGCGTTACACCACCGATCCAAGTCGCCGCTTGTCCTCGGATTCGGTTTATCAATTACAGCAAGTGTTGCGGCAGGTCATGATCGCCGGAACCGGGGCTTTTCTGGGTGAGCGGCTCGGGCGTCCCAGTGCCGGTAAAAGCGGCACCAGCAACGATCAAAGAGATTCGTGGTTCGCCGGTTTTGATGGCGGTCATGTGGCCGTGGTCTGGGTGGGTACGGACGACAATAAAGCTACGGGCTTAACCGGGTCCAGTGGGGCCGGTTTAATCTGGTTGGATCTGATGCGCAGCATACCGGGCGTTGATCTTTCGTTTCGACGACCGAGTAACATTCAGTTACGTTGGATCGACGAATTGGGTCGACTGTCGAGCTCAGAATGCAATAATGCTCAGCAACTACCCGTTCAGATGGACCAATTACCCGCCCAAGGAACTTGTGGCAGCGATGGCAATCTATGGCAACGGTTCAAACAAATTTTTGGAGGCGAATAAATGCGGTTTTTCGCGATAGCAGGCAGTGTGTTGTTAATGGGATGCGCGGGAACGCAGGTCGCGCCGCCCGTGGTCGATGGCACCCAGCAAGCGGGTGAGCAGGATCGAGTTCGCCAGCAAGCGGCCGCGCCGGCACCGGCGGCACCTCAACGTGAAGAGCCGGTTGCCAACACCCAGGTGACCCCGGTGCAGGTCGCCAAGATTCAGGCGCAACCGATTCAATCCGAAGCGCCTCAACAAAGCAGTGAAATCTCGCCGGCGGTATTGGATTTGCTCGAGCAAGCGGATTTGCAGGCAAGCCAAGGCAATCGCGAATCGGCAGTGGCAACCTTAGAGCGCGCCTTGCGGATTGCGCCGCGTGAGCCCGAAGTTTATTACCAAATGGCGCGAGTTCGACTGGACATGGGCGAGGCACGTGAGGCTGAACAGCTTGCGTTAAAGGCAGTGGATTTGGCCCCCGATGCCATCATTCGTCGAGACAGTTGGAATCTGGTCGCCACCGCTCGTGAAGCAGCCGGCGATACCGCCGGTGCGACAGCCGCCCGGTTGAATGCCCGAGGCGGCTAGTTGGAGTTAGCCTTTCAGTGCGTTTCGCGCGGCACTCAACGTTTGATCGAGGTCGGCCTCGCTGTGTACAGCGCTGATGAAGCCGGCTTCATACAGGCTGGGCGCTAAATACACACCCTGATCCAGCATGGAGTGGAAGAACTGATTAAAGCGGTCTGCATCGCAGGCGGTGGCTTCTGCAAAGCTGGTGACCTTGTCTAATTCACTGAAAAAGAACCCAAACATACCGCCGGCATACTCGGTGGCCATGGGAATGCCAGCTTCCGCTGCGATTGATTTAAAGCCTTCGGTTAGTTGTATTGATTTCTGTTCCAGGGCTTCAAAGAATCCCGGTTGAGACAATCCCTCTAAAGTGGCCAGTCCTGCTGCCATGGCTACTGGGTTACCCGACAGCGTGCCTGCCTGGTAAACCGGCCCCTCAGGCGCCAGGTGTGCCATCACATCGGCCCGGCCTCCAAATGCGCCTACCGGCATGCCGCCACCGATCACTTTGCCTAAACAAGTCAGATCAGGCTTGATGCCCTGCAGTGCCTGTGCGCCACCGGCATTGACTCGAAAGCCCGTCATCACTTCGTCATAAATCATCAGTGAACCGTGTTGTTCACATAAAGCTTTAAGACCCTCGATGAAACCGGCGACGGGTTTAATCATATTCATGTTGCCCGTGATGGGCTCGATGATGATGGCTGCTATTTTGTCACCGGCTTGACTGAATACTTCTTGGCAAGCGGCCAGATCATTGTAAGGCAGTGTATAGGTGTGCTGAGCCAGCTCGGCAGGCACGCCCGGACTGGTCGGTACGCCCAGCGTCAAGGCGCCGCTTCCCGCTTTTACCAGCAGTGAATCGCTATGCCCGTGATAGCAACCTTCAAACTTTAAAATGACGTCGCGGCCGGTGAAGCCTCGAGCCAAGCGAATGGCCGACATGGTGGCTTCGGTGCCCGATGAGCATAGGCGCAGTTTTTCAATGCTGGGCATCAAAGATTTCACCTTGATGGCTAACTCGGTCTCGATGGCAGTTGGGGCGCCATAGCTTAGACCTAGCTCAATGGCATTGCGTACGGCTTCGAGCACGGACTCGTTGGCATGGCCCAGGATCATGGGGCCCCAGCTTCCGATGTAGTCGATGTAGCGTTTGTCATCGGGGCCGTACAGATAGGCACCTTTGGCACGAGACACGAACAAGGGCGTGCCGCCGACTGATTTAAAGGCCCGCACCGGGCTGTTGACGCCGCCCACTAGGTGCTTCTGTGCGTTCTCAAAAAGTTCGCTGGATGCATTCATTGCAAATTCTCTGTCATTAGAAAGGTTTTACGATGGCTAAGATGACACAGGCCACCAAGATCAATACCGGAAATTCGTTAAACCACCGAAAGTACACGTGTGATTTGGGATTTTCGCCGGCGGCGAAGGCTTTGACGTATTTGGCACACATCCCGTGATATCCCGACAGGATCAGTACCAGAGTCAGTTTTACATGCAGCCATGCGCCGGTTTGGAAAATTGAGGGGTTCATCCACACGAGCGTGATGCCCAGTGCCCAAACGACCAGCATCGATGGCGTCATGATGCCTTTGAGGAGTTTGCGCTCCATCACGCAAAAACGATCTCGGCTGACTTGATCCTCACTCATACGGTGATAGACAAATAACCGCGGTAAATAAAATAGCGCGGCAAACCAGGTGACGATCGCAATCAGGTGAAAGGCTTTGATGTACAAGTATGTCATTGAAAATGTGCTCTTAGTTGTTCTTCTAAAACAATGCCGCGAATTTGCCGATCTTCGATGACATAAACCCCTTGCCAGTCATGTTTGCGACACAGGCCCAAGACTTCGGCCAGGGTGGCATCGGCGTTTGCTCGACCCAATGTGGGGGCATCGAGCGTGTTTAACAGCGCCCCCGCGTCAAGGTCGTCAGTTTGCCTGACGAAGTCCAGCCAAGCTAGCGCTTGGATGGTTCGTGGGCCCTGGCGCCAGATGACCCAGTCGGCATTTCGGGGTAACCCAGCAAAGCGGCGGGAAACCCGCACTAATCGGGTTTGCAAAGCAGCGTCAAGCCCGAGGTGATCCAAAGGGTGGTTGCTTTGATGCAGTTTGACCGCCTGCCCTGCATCTTCCAGCTGATCCAGTACCAAGCCACCTTGGCCTAAGCTGCGATGGATAATGACAGCGATCGCCAGTGCCAACATGGCCGGTGCAATCAACAAGGTCGAGTCGCTCAGTTCGACAATAAACACCAAGGCAGCCAGTGGTGCCATCAGCGCGGCGCCCATGGTGCAGGCCATGCCAATCAATGCGTAAACAGGCAGCCATTGTCCGGTGCCCAGCATGCTCACCATGCTGCCGGTGATGGCGCCGAGTAACAGCAACGGCGTAATTAGTCCCAGCGGCATGCCCCAGCCAGCCACCACCGCCGTCATGAATAGCTTGCTCACCAACCAGCCAGCGAGCAGTCCGAGAGTAATTTGCCCTCCGGTCAGCTCGCGCCATAGCCCCTGTCCATCCCCTAGGGCATCCTGGAAAACTAAACCCACCAAAGCGCAGGCGATGCCGGCGAGTAAAATAGAATAGGGAGGGCGATGCCGTTCGGCCCAGCGGGTCGTCGCGTTAAATAGCGCGCTGGTGCACCCGGCCAGGACGCCAATTAATGCCACCCATAAGAGGACGGGCTCGCCCATCGAGTCGAAGTTTGGAAAGGGCACCAGGGGTTGGCCACTGAGCCAAGATACCATGGTGCTGGCTACCACCGCCGAAACGATGATGGGCAAGAATCCCGCGACGGTGTATTCCAATACCACGACCTCCATAGCAAAGGCGACTCCGGCCAGTGGGGTTAGAAATGATCCGCCAATAGCCGCGGCCGTTCCGGCGCCCACCATGACTCGGAGGTTGTTGCGTGGCAGGTGAAAACGCTCAGTGGTCATGGCGCCTAGC
>JASFWN010000095.1:0-4467 GCA_050049295.1 Pseudomonadales bacterium | reverse complement strand
ACGATAGCCGCTGTAAGAACGGCAAAACGGGGTGCGAGCACTGCCTAAAACAAAAACGTCACGGCTCATTTAAACAACTCCTAACGCGCGAGCCCGCAACGGGCCACCCAAAAATGGTGCAAATCCAGTTCCAAAAATCACGCCGATATCTAACGACTCAGTATCCTGAACAATGCCTTTGGCCAGGCAGGCTTCACAGGTGTCCACCAGAGGCTTCAGCAACAAGGCACCTAATTCCGCATCACCTGATGGCAGCGTCCGTTGCGCTTTGCCCTTGTCCCAAGCATAAAAGCCCTGATTCGATTTACGCCCTAGCTTTCCCTGATCGATTAATTGCTTAAGCGAGTTGTCTTTCTCGTTGTCCAAACCCAACTCCTGAGCCACGGCCAAACAAACGTCGAGGCCCACACTGTCCATCAGCTCGATAGGCCCCATTGGCATGCCGAATGCGACAGCCGCGGCATCGAGATCTTCGGCCTTGGCGCCTTGCTCCAGGCGATCCAGCGCGCCAAACATATAGGGGGCCAGCACCCGGTTAACCAAGAATCCCGGAGCGGATTTCACAAGCAGTGGATACTTGCGGATCGCAACCACAAATCCCCTGGCTTGTTCGAGGGCCGTGGAGCTTGTCTCCGCCCCTTGAATGATTTCTACCAAGGGCAGTTTCGCGACCGGATTGAAGAAGTGAACACCCACTAACCGGCTCGGATCCCGCATGCCTTTCGCGATGTCCTCAAGCGGCAAACTAGAAGTATTGGTCGCCAGTAACGCCTCAGGTTTTGCTTGCTCCTCCAGACGCTGGAAGAGCGGCTGCTTGACCTCGAGCTTCTCGACCACCGCTTCAATAATGATGTCTGCCTGCGCAATGCCCTCTCCATTCACATCGGCCCTCAAGCGCGCCCGCGCATTGTCAATCGCAGGTTGTTTGCGCAGACGCTTTTTGAACACGCTTTCGGCGCGCTTTAGGGCTGGCTCGATGGCGTCTTGAGTCAGGTCTTGAAGGGTTACATCAAACCCACTGAAGGCCGCCCAGGCTGCGATGTCACCGCCCATCACACCGGCTCCGATGACGTGTAAACGTCGTCCTTTAAATGGCGTCTCGACTTTTTTTAGTGCCTCGGATGCCAAAAACACCCGCCGTAGAGATTCACTGGTCCGTGACAGCATCATTGCAGGAAATCGTTCGATCTCTCCCGCCCGCATGGACTGATGGGTCCCGCCACAGGCTTCAAACAGATCAATCAACGCGAATGGCGCCGGATAATGGTTCGGATTGGCCTTGGCCTGTGTTTGCTGTCGCATCTTCTTCGCCAGATAACCTCGAATGGGTTTGAGGTGCATCAAGCGATGAGCCAAGGGGCGTTTGATCGCACGTTTTCGACCTAGAATGAGCGTCCGGGCTGCCCAGAACAACCGATCCGGCGTGTCCACTACCCGTTCCAACCATCCGATCCGCCGAGCGGCGGTTGCCTTATGGTTTTTTCCGGTCAGCATGGCGGTCATGGCGGCCAGAGCCCCAGATCGCTGGACGCTTCGACCGGTTCCGCCAAAGCCAGGAAAAATACCCAGCCTGACCTCGGGGAATCCTAAGGTGGACTCCCTTGTCGCAACTCGATAAGTGCAAGCCAAGGCCAATTCGAGTCCGCCACCCAGACAGAACCCGTTAATGGCGGCCACGGTCGGCATGGGCAATGACTCTAAACGATCAAACAAAGCATGGGCCCGCTTCAATGACTCACGCAGTTGCGCTTCGTCGTTGAATTCATTGAACTCAGCGATGTCGGCGCCGGCGATAAATCCACGCTCCTTACCCGAGGTGATAATGATCCCCTTGGGCGAGGCTTGTTCAATTTCCGCCAGTGCTTGATCCAGTTCGGCGAGCACCTCGCTTCCCAGTGTGTTGACTCGGGCATCGGCATGATCGAGTACCAGATGCCCAAGCCCTTCGCGGTCTATTGAAAAGGTCCAGTGTCTCATTTAGCTGGCCTTAGGCATGCATGCCGGATGTGATTGGGCTCCGCTGAGCGCCTCGGGATCAAAATGATCTACCGCCACGACTTTTTCGGTAAGCGCGAGGCTACGGCGTAATTCTTTGGCCTCTTGGTCATTCAGTATCCCCTGCTCGCAAGCTTGGCCGATGGCATCCTGATCATGACGCCATTCGTAGAGGCCTTTGCGTAAGCCTTTAAGAAGCTTGGTTTCGATCTCGGCTGTATTGGTGACCGCTAAGAGACCCGCTTCTAGAACGCCCGTGGGGTCGTTTTCATTAAAGTTGACGTAAAGATCTCGGGTCATCCGATCACGCCATGCACCGGGCTGCAAAATTGCCTTGGCCAAGCGGTAATTTTGCTTATCCGAAGCCGGTTTATAGGTGATGCCTATCGGCAATGCCCCTGCCCGCATGACAACTCGAATTGCTGGGTTCGGGAAGTTACGGATCACCGCATCCAAATGATGCTGGAAACGTGCCAAACAGTCCTGCATTGAGGCATCCAGAACCGCTTTATCCTCTGCTGGACGGCCATCTTCGCGGAAACGCTTGAGCGTTGTTGCCATCAAATACATTTCAGACAAGGCGTCGGCCAATCGACCACTGATCATTTGTTTGCGCTTTAGATCGCCGCCCAACGAAATGACAGTTAAATCCGACACCAGTGCAAAAGACTGGCTAGCGCGATGCAGCTGTTGATACCAGTGTTTCTCTACGGTGGCATCGGCAGGCGCGCTGGCAAATGCCCCGCGAGTCAGGTTGTGGAAGAGACCACCAAAAAAGTTCGCCAAGGCATAGCCCGTATGACCCGCCAGCGCTTGGTCAAATTCCGCCAACCCGGCCTTGGTGTCGGAATTTTGCGCAGCCTGCACCTCTTTGATGAGCCAAGGGTGAGCTCGCAATGCGCCCTGAGCAAATGTGATCAGGGTACGGGTCAGAATGTTTGCGCCCTCAACGGTAATGCCGACCGGCACCGCGCCAAAGTCTGCGTACAGGTAGTTTGAGGGGCCATCACAGATGGCTTTACCGCCATGAATGTCCATGGCGTTGTCATAGCTATCTCGCATGGCTTCGGTTGCCTGATATTTCATCAAACCGCTAATAACGCTGGGCTTCTCACCGTCATCTACCATGGCTGCTGTCGCGCCCCGTGCAGCCTCAAACACATAGGCTCGTTTGACCATTTCGGCCAAAGGCTCTGCGACGCCTTCCATTTGACCGATGGATAGGCCGAATTGACGGCGGATACGCGCATAGGCACTGGTCGTGCGCAATGTGCCTTTGACAGCGGTGGTGCCGATCGCGGGCAATGAAATGGCGCGGCCCACGCTTAAGCACTCCATCAGCATCCGCCAGCCCTGACCGGCGTAATCTGCACCGCCAATCAAAAACTCCATGGGAATAAACACGTCCTCGCCGGTGACCGGCCCATTCATGAATGCGCTACGGCAAGGAAAATGTCGACGTCCGGTGTTCACACCCGGGTGATCATGGGGCAACAGGGCCAGTGTGATGCCGACATCCTCGCCTTTACCCAGCCGGTTTTCTGGGTCATGCAAGCGGAAAGCCAGCCCAACCAGTGTCGCTACGGGTGCTAAAGTGATGTATCGCTTATCAAAGGTTAACGCCACGCCCAGCCTCTTTTTCCCGTTATAAGTCCGTTCACAAACGATCCCCACATCCCGCATTGATCCGGCGTCTGAACCGCTGTTGGGACCGGTCAATGCAAAGCACGGAATTTCTGTACCGTCCGCTAATCGAGGTAGGTAATAGGCTTTTTGCTTATCGGTGCCGTATTTGGTCAATAGCTCACCGGGCCCTAATGAATTGGGGACCATGACGGTGATGGCCGCACTCACGCTACGCGAACCAATTTTTGATACGACCATGGATTGGGCCTGAGCGCTGAAACCCAGTCCTCCATGTTCTTTCTCGATCAGCATTCCCAAGAAGCCTTGTTTACGGATAAATGTCCAAACTTCGGGGGGTAGATCTTTGCGTGTGTGCGTGATGTCGAAATTATCTAACATGGCGCACAGCTGCTCGGTCGGTCCGTCGAGAAACGCACGCTCTTCATCAGTTAACTGGATGGCGCGAGTTTTGGCCAACCTCTCCCAATCGGGCTGGCCACTAAACAGCTCGGCATCCCAGCCGACCGTGCCGGCATCGAGTGCTTCCTGTTCAGTCTGCGAGACCTTGGGAAGTGTCTTTTTTGTGAAATTAAACAGGGGTTTGGTGACCAGAGTTTTCCGGACGCTCTCAAGCGTCAGAAGTCCCAAAATGAGTCCGGGGAATAATGCCAGTCCACTGGCGCCCCCCAACATAAAGACAACGCCCAGGCCTAATACAGCGCCGGCCCATAATTCCAACTTAGCCCGTCGTATGGCCAACGCTCCAATTACAACGACACAGATTAAAATGCCTATAAGCCAGCTCATCGCACACCTACCCATAAGGTTTGTTAGTTAACGTATACG
>JASFWN010000093.1:0-4552 GCA_050049295.1 Pseudomonadales bacterium | reverse complement strand
ACTCAAAGATCGCCGAGACCTTTCGTCCGGCGCACGCAGATTACGCTTACCAGCATAAATACGGCCATCGCGATTATCGTGGTGGCGGACGCTCCAGTGCTCGAGAAACCGCCATGCGTGTCGCCGCAGGCGCTATTGCCAAGGTGGCGTTGAAAGAGCTATTCGGTGTAACGGTCCGTGGCTGCCTGACCCGCATCGGTGACATCGAGTGTCAGGTCAAAGATTGGTCGATTGTGAATGAAAACCCCTTCTTCAGCGCCGACCCCGATGCCATTCCTGCACTAGAAGCCTTGATGACGGACATTCGTCGTGAGAAAGATTCGATCGGTGCGGAATTGATGGTCGTGGCCGATGGCGTTCCCCCTGGCTGGGGTGAGCCGGTGTTCGACCGTCTGGATGCGGATTTAGCGCATGCCTTGATGGGCATTAATGCGGTCAAGGGGGTCAGCATTGGTGATGGTTTTGACGTGGTCAGCCAAAAAGGCAGTCAGCATCGTGACGAGATGACGCCTACGGGTTTCAAATCAAATCATGCCGGTGGCGTGTTGGGCGGCATCAGTTCAGGCCAGCCCGTGGTGGCTCGCTTGGCACTTAAGCCCACCAGCAGCATTCAGATTCCCGGCGATACCATCGACATCAACGGAAACCCAGCCGAGGTGATCACCACCGGCCGGCACGATCCCTGTGTCGGCGTTCGTGCGACCCCGATCGCCGAAGCCATGGTAGCGATCGTATTGCTGGACCATGCGCTGCGTCAGCGTGGCCAAAACGGACACGTCAACCAGCCTACGCCGAATATCCAGGCTTGAACCCGGCGCCGATCGCTCGGCTTTCGCTGTTTTACGCGATCTATTTTGGCGTCATCGCGATTCTGATCGCGTGGCAGGCGCCTTACTTTGCGAGCTTGGGCCTATCGCCTTCTGAAATCGGATTTTTGCTAGGCCTGGCCGGATCGCTGAAGGTCGTCAGCCCCATGATCTGGGGCTGGATTGGCGATCACATCACCCAGCGAATCTGGATCATTCGACTGGGCGCTGCACTCTGTGCACTGATTGCACTCTTCCTTCCTCAAGTCACCAGTTTTTGGGCATTGGCCCTGGTGCTGTGCAGCTTTAGTTTCTTTTGGGATGCCATTTTGGCCCAGTTTGATGCAGTGACCTTTGAACACCTTGGCGAGCGGGGACGGGTTTGGTACCCCCGCATCCGTGGGTTGGGCAGCGCGGGATTTGTCGTACTGGCCATCGCCAGTGGGTATTGGTTCGATCGCTTTCCAATAGAGCATTGGCCCTATTGGGTGTTGGGCTTGGCTGGGGCCTTGGCGTTGATGAGCTTTACGGTCCCCGGGCGAAACGTTGAGGCGCATGAACTGCCACCGAGTGCGGGTTTTTTGTCCATGCTGGTTTTGCCGGCGGTTAGCGTCTTTTTGATCAGCGCATTTTTAATCAAAATTTCGACCGCCCCATTGAATGTCTTTTTCACGCTCTACGCCATGGATGCCGGGCACTCGCAGTTAGTGGCGGGCTGGTTGTGGGCCCTGGGCGTGATTGTAGAAGTGATCATCCTGGTGTTTTTCAGCACGGTGTTGGCTCGATTTGATCCGCGTTGGCTGATGATGACGGCCTTGGCGGTGGCCTGCCTGCGCTGGCCGATGATTGCACTCGGTATCGAATCTCTGGAATTGATGCTGTTTGCCGCGGCGTTGCATGGCATTACCTTTGGGGTGTTTCATGCCGGTGCGATGGAGTTCTTGCGTCAGCAATTCCCTCGTCAGCAGTTGGGGCGGGGTATTGCCCTGTACTCGACGCTGGGATTTGGCTTGGCGAATGCATTGGGTGCGCCCGTCAGTGGTGTGCTGTACGAGATCGGCGGCGGCCGGCTGGCCTTTGGCGTGGCCACCGGTGTGGTGGCGCTCGGGGCTATCTTGATGGCCTGGCAGATTCGTTCTTCAAAAGTGCAATAAAGGCCTCGGCGCTGGCATTGAGTCGACGTTTTGGCTCGGACACAATGCCCAACTGCCTAGACAGTGCCGGCCCCGGCAAGCTAGTCCAATGCTCTTTGGCGAGGCTTTGGGGCAACACCGACCAGCCCAAGCCGGCATCTACCATGGCGCAGATGGTTTCCAAATAGTTCGAAGTCAGCACTTGAGTCAGCCGAATCTGTTGCCCCGCGAGGGTCTGTTCAACCAGATCTCGTGTAAAGGTACCCGGTTCTGGCAGGATGGCCTGATGCTGTGCCAGTCGACTCCAGTCCTCAACCACGGGGTGCGAGGGGTCCGCGTACCACCCCAATGGGTCGGACCAAATCGGTGTCTGCTGTAAGCCAGGATGTGTGGGATCTAGGGTGACCAAAGCGATATCAACATCGCCGCGCTCAACGGCGCCAAATGCAGCCTCGGAATCCAGAAAGCGCAATTCAGGGTCAATATCCGGATGGGTGGCTCGAAAGGCTTTGAGCATGGGGGGCAAATGATGCAGGCCTATGTGGTGCGAGCAAGCCATGCGCAAGCGTCCGATCTGGCCGCTGGCGAGTTGATCCACCAGTTGACCCATTCGACGGTGCTGAGCGATGAGTGCTTCGGCCTCTGGCAGTAAAGCCTGTCCATGGGTGTTGATCACTAAATCGCGTCCAATGCGATCAAATAGTGGTAGGCCGATACGTCGCTCCAGTTCGGACAATCGTTTGGACAGCGCCGGTTGCGATAGATGCATGGCGTCAGCGGCCGCATGCATGGAACCGCGTTGAGCAATCGCCAAAAACGCCTGCCAGTTTTTAATCTCCATTGGTTATCAATCCAATAAAAAAGATAAATTGTAGTGATCGAAAGGTCAGCCTAACATGGCGCCCATTGAAAGGAGAATCTCAATGGCAAAGACCCTTTACGACAAATTATGGGATGCCCATGTGGTGGCCCAGCGCGACGACGGCAGTGCATTGATTTACATCGATCGGCAGTTACTGCACGAGGTGACCAGCCCACAGGCCTTTGAAGGCCTCAAATTGGCAGGCCGAAAGCCCTGGCGGGTGCCGGCCAATGTCGCCACGGTCGATCACAACGTACCCACTGAAAATCAGATTGCCGGGGTCGAGGCGATTGAAGATCCGACCAGCCGTATTCAGGTACAAACCCTAGAGGCGAACACCGCGGACACCGGCATCGTTACTTTTTCAATGAACGATCCCCGGCAGGGCATCGTGCATGTCATGGGGCCTGAGCAGGGCGCCACATTGCCGGGCATGACGGTGGTGTGTGGTGACTCGCATACCTCAACCCACGGTGCTTTTGGTGCCTTGGCTCATGGTATCGGCACCAGCGAGGTTGAGCATGTGTTGGCGACACAATGTCTAGTCGCCAAGAAGATGAAAAACATGCGGGTCCGTGTCGAGGGTCAACTGGGCCGCGGCGTGACCGCCAAAGACGTAGTGCTGGCGATCATCGCCGAGATCGGTACCGCCGGTGGCACGGGTTACGCGATCGAGTTCGCCGGCAGTGCCATCGAAAGCCTGTCGATCGAAGGTCGGATGACGGTCTGTAATATGGCCATTGAAGCGGGCGCTCGCGCCGGCATGGTGGCCGTGGATCAAAAAACCACCGATTACTTTAAAGGGCGTCCTTTTGCACCGCAGGGCGATGCTTGGGACGCCGCAGTTGAATATTGGAAGACGTTGAAATCGGACGCTGGCGCCGAATTTGATGCCGAGGTGGTGCTGGTGGCCGAGGACATCGAGCCTCAAGTGAGCTGGGGTACCAGCCCCGAGATGGTCGTTGGAATCAGTGACTTCGTTCCTAATCCAGCGAATGAAAGCGATCCGATCAAGCGCGGCAGTATCGAGCGTGCACTTAGCTACATGGGATTAGAAGCGGACCAGGCGATTACCGATATCAATCTGGATCGGGTATTTATCGGTTCCTGCACCAACTCGCGTATCGAAGATTTGCGTGACGCGGCCGCGATTGCTCAGGGCAACAAGGTGGCCGACAGCGTCAAACAGGCGATGGTTGTGCCCGGTTCGGGACTGGTTAAACAGCAAGCCGAAGCGGAAGGGCTCGACAAGATCTTTATCGAAGCCGGATTTGAATGGCGTGATCCGGGCTGCTCGATGTGCCTGGCGATGAACGCCGATAAATTAGGTTCGGGTGAGCATTGCGCCAGCACCAGCAACCGTAACTTTGAAGGCCGTCAGGGTGCCGGTGGACGCACTCACTTGGTCAGTCCTTCGATGGCGGCTGCAGCGGCCATTGCGGGTCACTTTGTTGACGTTCGGGAGTTTTAATCATGCAAGCCTTTACTCAACACACCGGTTTAGCCGCGCCTTTGGATAAGGCCAATGTGGATACCGACCAGATCATTCCTAAGCAATATCTGAAATCGATCCATCGCACAGGTTTTGGTCCAACGCTATTCGATGATTGGCGTTATCTGGATCCGGGTGAGCCGGGAACCGATCACAGCATGCGTCGTGTGAATCCTAATTTTGTTCTGAACGAGGCGCGCTATCAGGGCGCGACGGTCTTGTTGGCGCGTCAAAACTTTGGGTGTGGCTCGTCGCGTGA
>JASFWN010000094.1:0-4552 GCA_050049295.1 Pseudomonadales bacterium | reverse complement strand
GTATTGCCATGAGCTTCCTGATCGCTGGGTTGCGCGGTTCAGGTCAGATTAAGGTGCTGGGCTGTGAGCACGTAGCGACCAGCTTTCCGAATTTCCGCGCGCTGTGTTTGTCTTTGGGTCTCAATATTGAGGATGCCGCTTGAAGCCGCGGGTCATTACTGTGGACGGACCGTCCGGGGTCGGCAAAGGTACCGTTTGTGGCCATTTAGCCAATCGACTCGGCTGGCATCTTTTGGATTCGGGCAGTCTGTATCGGTTAACCGGTCTAGCCGTCCGGCAAGGGCACGGTGAATTTGATAATCCCAGGGCGTGTGCGGTGACTGCCCGAGGCTTGGACGTTCGATTCGAGAATCAATCCGGATTGAGAGTCTATTTGTCTGGCGACGAGGTAACCCAGGCTATTCGAACGGAGCAAGCGGGCCAGGACGCCTCGGTCGTGGCGGCCATCCCCGAAGTAAGAGCGGCGCTGTTGGATTGGCAACAACAAGCGCTGCGGGCGCCGGGGTTGATTGCAGATGGGCGAGACATGGGGACAGTGGTCTTTCCCGATGCTGGGCTAAAGCTGTATTTGGATGCCTCCTGCGAGGAACGCGCCCGGCGTCGTTACAATCAGTTGCGAGAAACGGATAAAACCGTTACCCTCGCGACCGTTTTGCAGGACATGCAGGCTCGAGATGATCGAGACTCGTCACGCGAAGCGGCACCACTCAAGCCCGCGGCCGATGCCCGGGTGTTAGACACCAGCGCACTCACATTGGTTGACATGCTGGCCCTAATCGACGATTGGGTGGATGAGTATTTAGGGTCTTAGGGCCCTGGGTGATAAGCCAGTGCACCGTCAGTACTGGACCTGGCTTGTCTTATTTAACGGATCCGCATGACTGACCACGCGGCACGATGGGCATTCGCCCAAGGCAGAAACTATGAGCGAAAACTTCGCTGAACTCTTCGAGCAATCTCTTAACGATCTGGACATGCGTCCGGGCTCAATCATCGACGCTATTGTTGTTGATATCGATTCTGAAATGATCACCGTAAACGCCGGTTTGAAATCTGAAGGTGCGATTCCGCGCGCTCAGTTCCTGGCGGACGACGGCAGTCTGAAACTGGAAGTAGGTGACATCGTTCAGGTGGCACTGGACGCGGTTGAAGACGGATTCGGTGCAACTCGCCTGAGCCGTGAAAAGGCTAAGCGTCACGAAGCATGGCAGATCTTGGCCAAGGCACACGAAGCGAGTGAAATCGTTCACGGTGTTATCAATGGCAAGGTCAAAGGCGGCTTTACGGTTGAAGTACAGTCTATCCGTGCATTCTTGCCGGGTTCTTTGGTTGACACCCGTCCGGTTCGCGACGTGGCTCACCTGGAAGGCAAAGAGCTGGAATTCAAGGTTATCAAGCTGGACCAGAAGCGTAACAACGTCGTTGTTTCTCGTCGTGCAGTCTTGGAAGCTGAAAACAGCGTCGAGCGCGAAGAGCTGCTGAAGAACTTGGTTGAAGGTATGTCAGCTAAGGGTCTGGTTAAGAACCTGACTGACTACGGTGCGTTCGTAGACTTGGGTGGTGTTGACGGTCTGTTGCACATCACCGACATGGCTTGGAAGCGTATCAAGCATCCGTCTGAAATCGTTGCTGTGGGTGACGAGATCGACGTGAAAGTCTTGAAGTTCGATCGTGAGCGTAACCGCGTATCACTGGGTCTGAAGCAGTTGGGCGAAGATCCGTGGGTTAACATCAAGGGCCGTTACCCTGAGAACACCCGTGTTGTTGCTAAGGTCACTAACCTAACCGACTACGGCTGCTTCGCTGAAATCGAAGAAGGCGTTGAAGGTTTGATCCACGTTTCAGAAATGGACTGGACCAACAAGAACATCCATCCTTCGAAAGTCGTCAACCTGGGTGACGAGATCGAAGTGATGATCCTGGACATCGACGAAGAGCGTCGTCGTATTTCTCTGGGTCTGAAGCAGTGCCAAGCGAATCCTTGGGAGTCTTTCGCTGAGAAAGCGGCCAAGGGCGACAAGGTCTCTGGCTCGATCAAGTCAATCACAGACTTTGGTGTCTTCATCGGTCTGGACGGCGGCATCGACGGTCTGATCCACTTGTCAGACATCTCTTGGAACGAAGCGGGTGAAGAAGCCGTCCGTCGTTACAAGAAAGGTGAAGAAGTCGAGGCAGTTATCCTGTCAATCGACCCTGAGCGTGAGCGCATCAGCTTGGGCATCAAGCAGATGGAACAGGATCCGGTACAGGACTTCATGACGTCACACGACAAGGGTGACGTTGTGAAAGGTAAGGTTGTCAGCGTCGACGCTCGTGGTGCAGAAGTAGAAGTTGCACCTCTGGTTAACGCCTACCTGCGCGTCTCTGAAATCAGCCAAGATCGTATCGAAGATGCCAGCACTGTGCTGAAAGTCGGTGACGAAGTTGAAGCACGTTTGACTAACGTCAACCGTAAGGACCGCTCACTGGCCATCTCTATCAAGGCGATGGAACTGGCCGATCAGCGTGAAGCGCTGAAGAGTGTAAACGAAGCCAATGAAGAGTCAGGCGATCTAGGCCCGACGACCATCGGTGAGTTGATCAAGCAGCAGATGTCTAACGACTAATCGCTGTACGATTGGGAAAAGCCCTCGACTGTGTCGGGGGCTTTTTCGTTTCAAACGTTCGAAAACTGCGTATACTCCTGTAATCAAAGGAGAAAAGCATGACTCGCTCTGAGCTTATTGAACGCATTTCCCAGCGTTATCCGGATTTACCTCCTATGGACGTGGAAATGGCCGTTAAAGGCATCATCGAACGGATGGCTCGGTCCCTAGCGCGGGGCCAGCGGGTCGAAGTGCGCGGATTCGGTAGCTTTGCCTTGGCTAAGCGTGCGCCTCGAGTGGGCCGCAACCCCAGGACAGGCGAATCGGTTTCATTGGGTACCAAATACGTTCCCCGTTTTAAAGCAGGTAAGGCCCTGCGTGATGCGGTGGATGCATCGCGCTCATGAGTCAAATATATCGTTGGTTGAAATCCCTTGGGTTGTTCTCACTGGTCATCGCTAGCCTGTTGGTTGGCGTCCTGTTGTTTTTGCACAATGATCAAGTCGTTGCCCTGGATTTGATTTTATTTTCTACGCCCCCTGCGGCAATTGCCGTATGGCTGATGGTGTTTTTCTTCGTTGGCTTGGCCGTGGGTGCATCGGTCTCGATTGTGGCCTACCTATGGATACGTGGGCGGACCTGGGGTCTGCGCCGAAAGGTGCGTAGGCTTGAAGATCAAGTGGCCAGCAGAGCTGCGCCTGAAGCCGTTGCCGAGTCCAACAAAAACTCTTCTCCATCATTAACGAGTCAACCATGACCCAGTCACCTGTGATCGTAGCCTTGGATTTCGCTACGCCTGAGGCTGCTTTAGATATGGCAGCACAACTCGATCCGGCCCAGTGCCGTGTGAAAGTCGGTAAAGAGCTGTTCACGCGGGGTGGCCCGGCCATGGTCGAGGCGTTGCACAACCAAGGCTTTGAATTGTTCTTGGATTTGAAATTCCACGATATCCCCAACACCGTCGCCCGCGCATGTACCGCAGCGGCCGATTTGGGGGTTTGGATGGTCAATGTGCATGCCAGCACAGGCCGCACAGCCATGACCCAAGCGGCAGAGGCGCTGGCGCAGTTTGCTCAGCGGCCACTGCTGACGGCCGTGACGGTGCTCACGAGCTTTAGTCAACAAGAGTTGTCGGAGGTCAGCCCGGGCGAAGTGTTGGCAGAGCGAGTCAGCCGGTTGGCCAATTTAGCCGAAGATTGTGGGCTGGACGGTGTGGTCTGCAGCCCTCATGAAGCCTCTGATCTGAGCCAGTCATTAGGGGCAGACTTTGCTTTGGTGACCCCCGGTGTGCGCCCCGAGGGCAGTGCAGCAGGGGACCAGACCCGAATCATGACGCCTGCGCAGGCGATCAAAGCCGGTTCGACCTATCTGGTGATTGGTCGGCCGATAACGCAAGCGCCAGATCCAGTTGCGGCACTGAATCAGATCAATCTCTCATTGGGTGTCGCCTAATCTGACATCGCAGGTCAGCCTCGTCTGACTTCATTATGACCTGCTGTGTTCACACTCAGTACTTTAAAGCGGAGGTGCTTATGAAGGTATTGAGTTTAGGGGCGGTAGCAATCCTGTGGGCGACGCAGTGCGTGGCGGGGCCGGTAGACATTAACTCGGCGACGGCAAGTGAGTTATCCCGAAACCTACTGGGCGTGGGTCCAGCGATTGCACAACGAATCGTTGAGTTTCGCGAACAACAAGGCTTCTTCCCTACGCCGGATTCAATTCAGCTTGTTCCTGGGGTGGGCGAGAAGACGTATCTCAAGAACATTGACTTCATCCAAGTGGTCATTCCACTTGATACCAAGGTCACAGACTGACCCAATAGAACAAGGTTATTCCCCGTAGGTACTGGAACACTGTACTTCGATGATTGGAGGACAGGGTTATGGCAAATTTGCTGCTGATCGGTGGGGCGGGTTACACGGGCCGGCAAATTCTGGATGCCTGGTTGGATCAGGCGTCGTCTCAAG
>JASFWN010000092.1:0-4661 GCA_050049295.1 Pseudomonadales bacterium | reverse complement strand
ATGGTGGATGGGCAATCCTTGGATCTATTAGCCGAGGGGCTGGCGCTAGAACGCTCACAACTCGAACAGATTCATCGGCGCAAAACTGCAGCGCTGATTCGTGCCTCTGCTGAACTGGGTGGATTGGCTGGGCAAGCCGACAATCTGCAATTGAGCGCGCTGATTGAGTTTGCCGAAACGCTGGGGCTGGCGTTCCAAGTACAGGACGACATTTTGGATATCACCTCGACGTCCGAGCAGCTCGGTAAGCCTGCCGGCAGCGATGTCGAACAAAACAAAGCCACCTATGTTGAACTGCTGGGGCTGTCAGGTGCGCAATCTCTGGTCAATGAATTATTCGACGCGGCGAAAGAATCCGCACTTCAATTGCCCAATCCCGACCCACTCAAGCAAATATTGTCGAAACTAGTACAACGACAAGCCTGACCTAAGCCTGCGAATTCGTTAGACTCCACGCATGCGCATTTACCACCATATCCCCGAGCATCGCCCCGCAACGCCATTGCTCGACCAAATCGATTCGCCAAGGGATTTGCGCGAACTTTCCCGACGCCAATTACCGCAATTGGCCGATGAACTCCGCTCGTACTTGTTGTATTCGGTCGGCCAGTCTGGCGGACATTTTGGTGCTGGCTTAGGTGTCGTTGAACTGACCATTGCACTGCATTATCTACTTGACACACCTGAAGACCGATTACTGTGGGACGTCGGCCATCAAGCCTACCCGCACAAAATCTTAACCGAGCGTCGCGAACGCATGCCGAGCATCCGACAGAAAGGGGGTTTGGCTGCCTTTCCTGCCCGACACGAAAGTGAGTACGACACATTCGGCGTCGGCCACTCTTCGACCAGCATCAGCGCAGGCATTGGTATGGCGATGGCTGCTCAGCTAAAGCAAGACCCAAGGCGCGTGGTGTCTGTGATTGGCGATGGCGCGTTAACCGCTGGCATGGCATTTGAAGCCCTAGCCCATGGCGGTGCCAACCGAGCCAATGTCCTGGTTGTTTTGAATGACAACGACATGTCGATCAGCGACAGTGTCGGCGGCCTGTCCAATTATCTAGCCCAGCTATTGGCCAGCAAAGCCTATACACGGATGCGAGACGATGCCCGTAAGCTGCTAGACAAGGTCCCACCGGCGGCTGAATTTGTGCGCAAAACCGAAGAGCAGGTGAAAGCGATGGTTTCACCTGCGTCGCTTTTTGAAGCCATGGGTTGGAATTACATTGGCCCGATCGATGGCCATGACATCAATCAACTGCTCAACGCCATTGACACCCGTGCAAACCGTCCCGGGCCCAATTTCCTGCACGTCGTTACGCAAAAAGGGTGCGGGTTTGCGCCCGCTGAAGACGACCCGATCAAATTCCATGCCATCACCAAAATTTCGGCCAAAACGGATGTACCCGTTGCCAAACCCAAGACCTTTAGCAACATTTTTGGTCAATGGATGTGCGATCTAGCTGCTACGGATGACCGCGTCGTTGGCATTACGCCTGCAATGCGTGAAGGCTCAGACCTGGTGCAATTTAGTCAAAGCTACCCCGAGCGTTATCAGGATGTTGCGATCTGCGAGCAACATGCGGTGACCTTGGCTGCCGGGTATGCCTGCGAGGGACTCAAACCGGTCGTGGCGATTTACTCAACCTTTTTGCAGCGAGGTTATGATCAGCTAGTGCATGACGTTGCGATTCAAGATTTGGATGTGACCTTTGCCATCGACCGCGCTGGATTGGTAGGCGAGGACGGCCCGACTCATGCCGGCGCCTATGACATCGCTTATTTAAGATGCCTACCGCGGATGATTATCGCCACACCCAGTGACGAATCTGAAGCGCGGCTGCTACTGCAATCCGCTTACGACTACGAAGGCCCGAGCGCCGTTCGTTATCCCCGAGGCGCGGGCATTGGCAACCTCCCCGGAACGGATTTAGGGTCGGTTGAAATTGGGCAGGCCCGAGAACTTCGCCAGGGACATGGCATCGCCATTTTGAACTTCGGCCCGCACGTTGGGGCCGCCTGCGCAGTGGCCGAGAAACTGGATCTGACGGTCATTGATATGCGCTGGGTCAAGCCGATCGATATACAGGCCATCACCCATGCGGCTGCGTCACATGCCGCGTTGGTTACATTGGAAGATCATGCAATCCAAGGCGGCGCAGGCAGTGCGGTACTCGAATGTCTAGCCGAACAAGGTTTGGAAATACCCGTATTAAATCTGGGTATCCCCGATCAGTACATCGAAGGGGCGAAGCCCAGCGAAATGTACGCGCAAATCG
Organism: Pseudomonadales bacterium; assembly: GCA_050049295.1. Taxonomy (GTDB): domain Bacteria; phylum Pseudomonadota; class Gammaproteobacteria; order Pseudomonadales; family Litorivicinaceae; genus Litorivicinus. The sequence goes on along the minus strand of JASFWN010000092.1, from coordinate 2,382 downwards.
GTTTGGATGCCGCAGGCATAGAAACCCGCATTCAGGACCGCTTTGGGCTACTGATCAAAAAGATGGCCTAGGCGCTCGCCTTTGGCCTGTAGGTATTTTTGATTGTGGCGATTTTCGCCACGACGCAAAGGCACACGCTCCACCACCTCGATGCCCATGCCATCAAGCGCCTGAACCTTGCGTGGATTATTGGTCATCAGGCGAACTTTATGGATGCCTAACTGCTGAGCCATCGGCGCTAGGATTTCGTAGTTACGCTGATCGGCACCAAACCCAAGTGCTTCATTCGCCTCTACCGTATCCGCACCCTGATCCTGCAGATGGTATGCCCGAACTTTGTTCATCAGACCAATGCCACGTCCCTCTTGGCGCAGATAGAACAAGGCACCCTGACCCGCTTCGGCAATGATCTGCATGGCCGCCTCAAGCTGCGGACCGCAATCACAGCGCAGGCTGAACAACCCGTCTCCAGTGAGGCATTCACTGTGAACTCGAGCTAACACGGGCGAGTGAGCGTCGAACTCCCCTAAGGTGAGCACCACATGTTCTTTGCGCTGTCCCTCAGGCCCGGTTTCACAGAAACCGTGCAGACGAAACGTAGCAAAACGCGTCGGGAGGTCACAGGACTCGATGTATTCGATCACGCAAAGATCCATCAAAATTAAGGCTGGCGAATGATACCACTGGATCGCGCCGGTTCCAGTGTCATCTGACCCTGATCTAGGATCAAAGTAAAATAACGCAACGCACTCAGCCCCATCAGCGGATATTTCGGATGATTGCCTGGCATCACGATGGCAGATAAATCCGGTAGATGATGATGGTCGATTACGGTGCCACGCAGCCTAGCTCGGGCCACGGTGCTAATGCCGGCCGAATGAGCCACTTGATCGGTTGACGCCCGGATCTCTAGTCCCAGGCGAGTCGCCATCTGGCGACTTAAAACTGGCTCTGAAGCACCGGTATCCACCAGCCACACTACGCTGTGGCCGGCAATTTCGCCGGACACCAGCAAAGGCGAGGCAGACGACTCCCCACCAGAGAAATACAAAAAGACAAATGCAAAAACGCGGGCCATAACCGACCCTATTCAGAAAGAATTAGCCTGTCAGGACCACAGAAAGCTGGCCTGCATCCAATGTCCAAGGCCGTAAACCAACACCCCAGCAAACAGTCCTGCAACCAGGTCGTCGATCATGATGCCAAAGCCCACCGGCTTTAATTTCTCAATACGGTGAATCGGCCAAGGCTTCCAAATATCAAATACTCGGAACAAAGCGAATGCAAAAAGCCAGCCCCACCAGGTAACCGGCGCGAGCAATAGTGCAATCCAAACGCCGGCCCACTCATCCCAGACGATAGATCCGTGATCGCCACAGCCCAGATCCCGGGCCGTTCGGCCACAGATATAGGGCCCGACCAGTGCACCCAGCACGACCCAAATACAGGCGATTGAAAAAGGCAAATAAATAACCGGAAGAAAGGCCACAACACCCCCTAGGGTGCCCCAGGTACCCGGCGCTGGTCGCCGCAGACCACTGCCGAGCCCCACGGCCAACCAGTGGATCCAATGCTGCGGCCGCAGTTTCATGACTGCTCGGCTGCCACCTCGATGGCCCGAAGCTCGGCGGCCAATTTGTCCAGCGAGCCGTTGACAAATTTGTGCGCATCGGTCGCGCCAAACCGCTTGGCTAGATCGACCGCTTCGTTCAAAGCCACTTTGTAAGGAATGTCCATACGCTCAGACAACTCCCAGCACGCCATCCGCAGGATGCACAGGGCAATCGCATCGACATCTTTCACAGGACGACCAATGTGTGGCTCTAGCAAGGCGTCTAAGGTTGCAGGATCTGTGGTGACGCCTTTGTACAGTTCATGGAAATAGCCGGTATCGGCCTTGCCCATGTGGTTCTGAGCTCGGAAGCGCGCTTCTGAATTGGTCGCGTCGTACCCAGACAATTGCCATTGATAGAGCGCCTGTAATGCCAATTCCCTGGCGCGGTGGCGGGCCGCGGGTTTGATGTCAGTCATCAATTTGACCCAGTAATGAAACCATTTCCATAGCCGTCATGGCCGCATCTGCGCCTTTATTGCCTGCCTTGGTGCCGGCACGTTCGATCGCTTGTTCGATTGAGTCGACCGTCAACACACCGAATACCACGGGCACGCCGGTATCCAAACTGATGCTGCCTAGCGCACTGGCCACGGGACCTGAAACGTATTCAAAATGCGGCGTACCGCCACGAATCACTGCACCAATCGCAATGACGGCGTCGTATTTGCCGCTGTTGGCGAGGCTTTGGCAGACCAGAGGAAGCTCGTACGCCCCCGGCGCTTTGGCGATCGTGATGTGATCCTGTGCAACCCCATGACGAGTTAGGG
>JASFWN010000091.1:0-4671 GCA_050049295.1 Pseudomonadales bacterium | reverse complement strand
AGACCGATCAACGATGCGCTGGGTGACCGCTTTGACCACTGGATGCATAGGAAAACCTCAAATTTTGTAGTTGCTTTGCGTCATTGTAGGCATTTTTACCGGAACAAAACATGTCAATTCCGCAAAAATGTTTGTAAACTTACGAAAAATAAGTCAACCCCGAGGGCTGTCATCATGACCATCAAAGTCGCAATCAACGGTTATGGCCGAATTGGCCGTAACATTCTACGTGCTTTATATGAGCGCAAACTAAACGATCAAATCCAAGTGGTTGCGATCAACGATTTGGGCGACGTCAAAATCAATGCACACCTAACCCAGTACGACACCACCCATGGGCAGTTTTCTGAAACCATCAGTACCGATGCCGGTGACATGCTGGTCGGTGACGACCGAATCCGTGTTCTAAGTGAACGCAACCCTGCCGCATTGCCCTGGGACGAGATGGGAGTCGATGTGGTCTACGAATGCACAGGACTGTTTACCGACCGCGAGAAAGCGGCCATGCACATCCAAGCCGGTGCCAAAAAAGTCATCGTAAGTGCGCCGGGCAAGAATATGGACGCCACGGTCGTCCATGGCGTTAACCACAATGTCCTGGATAACGAGAAGCAGATCATTTCAAACGCATCCTGCACGACCAACTGTCTGGCGCCTGTTGCTAAAGCACTGAACGATGCCTTTGGTATCGAAGCCGGTTTGATGACCACGATTCATGCCTACACCAACGATCAGGTTCTAACCGACGTCTATCACAGCGACCTATACCGTGCACGTAGCGCCACCCAGTCAATGATCCCTACCAAAACCGGTGCGGCTGCCGCGGTGGGTTTGGTTCTACCTGAGTTGGACGGCGTATTGGATGGCATGGCGGTTCGAGTCCCGACCATTAACGTCTCACTGGTCGATTTGACCGCAACGCTCAAGTGCGAGGTCAGTGTGGATGAAATCAATCAAGTACTGGCTCAAGCCAGTGAACGCTCAAGCGGCGTGATGATTGCCAACGACCTACCGCTGGTCAGCACTGACTTTAACCACAACCCAGCTTCCAGCGTGGTTGATCTAAACCAGACCCGCGCCAACGGCCGGCTCATTAAGATCATGAGCTGGTATGACAACGAATGGGGCTTTAGCAACCGTATGCTGGATAACACCCTGGCCTGGGCCAAGGCCTGCGGTGGCCAATTCACTTCCTCAAGCCAAGACGTTCACGCGTAAAACAGGCTTGCAATTGGGCGCATTGTTCTATGCAATGCGCCCATGTTGACGATCAAAAAACTCGGCTTGAAGTGGGATGACGCTGCCGCCTCCACTGAAGAAGCCCTCGACTTCCCCGGCCTACACGGCTACGTGTGTGCCAATCTTTCTAGCCCCCAACCCTGGGACGACCTGCGGGTCGCCACAGAAGCCTGGGGTGAAACACCGCCTGACGACATGGTCGAGATTGCCCGCGCTTTGGCGACCCGTCTGGACGAACGGCTGTCTGCCGGAGATACGCCCTGGATCCCGGCACCGCTTGAAGCCCCCAACGAAGACTTTCATCCTTTGCAAGAGTGGGCTGTTGGCTACTTAGAACGAGTATTTGCTGACGATGGTGCTTGGTTTGAAGGTCACGACGACTCGGTGGCTCAAGCGCTGGTTCCGCTGATGGTCTTGAGTGGCCTATTTCAGGAAGAAGAAGACATGGCCGAACTCATGGCCGATACACCCAATGTCACTCGCATGGCAAAGGATGTACCGGACTTAGTCGTCGACCTGTATGGCCTAATTCATCTAGGCGAGGACGACTAGACCTCGCGCAACAACACCGCCGGCGCAACTTGAGTCACCCGGCGGGTTCCAATCCAACCGGCCAGCACCAACAGAGCAACACCGATGGCCGGAAGCAACAACCACATACCCCAATGGAAGGCCCATTCGACGCCAAGCGTCGAATAAACAAACACACTACCCAGCTCGGCGCCCGCCGCTGCCAGCAAACCTGACAGCCCACCTAACAAAGCAAACTCAGATAACTGAGCGGCACGGGCTTGCGCGCGAGAGGCGCCCAAAACACGAACCAACGCACCTTCTCGAATACGCTCATCCAATGTGCTGTTTACACTAACCCACAGCACAACCAAACCACCGGCCAAAACAAAGGCCAGGACTAAGTTCACTGCGGTCGTCGCGCGCTCGAGCACGGTTCGAATCTGCTTAAGCAACGCATCCACTTGGAACAGCGTGATCCCCGGAAACTCGTCCACCATCTCGCGGGCCACCCCCTGTTTTTCGGGTGCAATCCGCATACTGGTCAGAATGGCCCGTGGCATCCGATCCAAGGTGCCAGGATTGAAGATCATGTAAAAGTTAGGCTGGAAGCTGTCCCATTTCACGGTGCGGAAACTGGCCACTCGCGCTTCGAAGAATTGATCGTTCACCGTAAAGCCCAAGCGATCGTTGATTTTCAGGCCTAACTCTTCCGCCACTTCAGATTCAACGCTGACCACGGTCTCGTCACTGGAATTGCCATGCCAACGCCCCTCAATCAAACGGTTATCCGGCGCCATTTCACTGGCCTCGGTCAACGACAGATCCCGCTCCAGTGCCTCGGGCGTATCTTCCTTGGAGACCAAGTCCGTGACCGGCTGACCGTTGATCACCGTCAAGCGGCCACGACTGACCGGATACAAGGCGCTGGAGGTAATCTCGTTACGATCCAGAAAGTTTTGGAAGTCCGCCTTTTCCTCAGGCAACACGTTCAATACGAAGTAGTTCGGAACATCTTCAGGAAGTTGCTCCTGCCATCGACCCACCAGCTCTTCCCGGACCAAGAAAAGCAAACTCATCGCCATCAGCGTCAACGAAAAGGCCAAGAACTGAGCGGCCGCCGCCTTGGGCTGACGGGCCAAATGCAAAATACCAAAGCGCCAAGTCTGCCCCGCAATACCGCGTGCCGCGCCGACACTGCGTAATAAACCCACGGCGAGAAAGGCCAACACCGCCACCGCAGCCACGCCCCCTAGGGCCAACACCAGGGTCAAGCGGAGATCGCCCGTGTACAGCACCATGAGTGCACCCAGCGCCAGCATGGCGCCTGCGTAGGTGACCCACAATGCGACTGGAGCCGAGCCCAGATCCGCGCGCAAAACTCGTAGCGGTGGAACTTGGGCCAGTCGAATGATGGGGCCGGCCCCAAAGCCTATGGCCACCGCAGCACCGGTCGCCAACCCCATCCAAATCGGCTTGGTTCCTGGCGGTGGCAGCTCTCCGGGGAACAACGCCGCCAGCACGCCTATCAGGCTGTATTGGGCAATAAAACCCAAAATTAGACCACCCAGAACGCCCAACAGCGTTAGACCTGCCAGTTGAATTAGATGAACCCGGAACACGTCTCGACTGGACAGTCCGAGGGTACGCAACAGTGCCGTCGCCGCCTGATGACGTTGACCGTATCGATTGGCCCCCATCGCAACACCGACGCCTGCGACAATAATCGCCAACAAAGAACCCAGGCGCAGGTAGCTGGTCGCACGCTCCATGGCATCACCAAAGGCATTGCCGCCCTCACCCCCTGACCGCAATCGCTGTTGGGGCTCCAACGCGGCTTCAAGTTCGGCTTTCATGGTGGGCCACTGCGGCCCGTCAAAAATTTGATAGTAACGAACACGCGCACCCGGCCTGATGACTTCGGAACGTTCTAAGTCTGCTCGGTTCATCAGAACCCTGGGTTGCAACGAATAGAACCCGCCGCCTCGATCCGGCTCAAAGGCTAAAATTTGAGTCAGGGTTAGCTCGGCTGCCCCCACCTCGAGGGTGTCACCGGGAACGAGCTGTAATTCCAGTGCGAGCTGAGGATCGACCCAGACTTCACCGGGCGCGGGGATCTGACCCGCTGCCGGCGTTTCATCTCCAAAGGGCTGGTCGGTCACCCGGGGCTCGCCCTTTAACGGCCAGCCCTCTTGGACCACCTTGACGGCCGAGAGCCTAAAATCGTCGGCACTGGCCACCACGGAAGGAAACTGGACCCACTGATTCGTTCGAAGCCCCAGCTCGGCGGCCCGATCTAGCCAGCGTTGATCCGGTATTTCAACATCACGAAACTGCAGATCCCCGCCAATCAACTCGGCCGCTTGGGACTGCATCGCCCGCTCTACGCGGTCGACCAAGAAACCAATCGCGCTTGCACTGGCAACCGCAACCGCCAACGCCAACACCAACAAACCGGCATCGCCGCTGCGCCAATCTCGGCGCAACAACTGCATGGCCAATTTAAGCATGCGCCACCTCGAGCGTTCCGTTGTCTAGCAATAATTGACGCTGGCACCGTTGCGCCAATTGTTGATCATGCGTCACCAGCACCAAGGTGGTGCCGTACTCGCGATTGAGATCGAACAACAACGCTTCGATTTTCTGACTGTTTTTCGCATCTAGATTGCCGGTCGGCTCATCGGCAAACAGTAATTTTGGTCGAGCAGCGAACGCCCGAGCAATGGCGACACGCTGCTGCTCACCGCCGGACAACCGGCCAGGCAGATGATCCAAGCGGTGCGATAGTCCGACCTGTTCCATCAGCTCTACGGCGCGGGTCCGCGCATCAGGCGCGCCTTGAAGCTCTAGCGGCAACATGACGTTCTCGAGGGCCGTCAACGCCGGCAACAATTGGAAATTCTGAAACACGAATCCGACGGT
>JASFWN010000090.1:0-4713 GCA_050049295.1 Pseudomonadales bacterium | reverse complement strand
TTTAAGTCAGCATCGGGGGCGAGCATCCATTGCACCCGATCAAAGCCATCCACCTGCATCAACAACTGCATGGCTTCGCCAGCCGAATCTGGAAGATGTGCCAACCGCTTGGTGGCCAACGCCAGCGCTTGGCTGCGAGTCATGCGCTCAAATTAGCCAATTGTTCGGCTTGATATTCACTTAACAAAGGATCCAGCAGCGGATTCAAATCACCCTCCATGACCTCGGGCAGCTTATACAGCGTCAGATTCACGCGATGATCCGTCACCCGGCCTTGAGGGTAGTTGTAGGTACGAATTCGCTCGGACCGATCACCCGAACCGACCAAGGATTTTCGAGCAGACGCTTGCTCAGCATGAGCCGCTTCCTTGGCTGCCTGATTCAAACGGGACTGCAACATCGACAGGGCTTTCGCTTTGTTCTTGTGCTGTGAGCGCTCGTCTTGGCATTCGACGACCACACCGGTCGGCAGGTGTGTAATCCGAATGGCCGAGTCGGTGGTGTTGACGTGCTGACCACCGGCGCCTGAAGAGCGAAAGGTATCAATGCGAAGCTCATCTTTACTGAACGCGACTTCACTGACCTCGCCTGCATCAGGCAACACGGCGACCGTACATGCGCTGGTGTGGATTCGCCCTTGGCTTTCGGTGGCCGGCACTCGCTGCACGCGATGGGCACCGGACTCGAATTTAAGCCGGCTATAGACATCGTCACCGGACACCCGCATCACAATTTCTCGATACCCACCCATCTCACCGTCAGACGCGCTCATGACCTGAGTCTTCCAGCGTTGCGATTCGGCATATTTGGAATACATGCGGAATAAATCACCCGCAAACAACGCCGCTTCATCACCCCCGGTGCCCGCTCGGACTTCCAGATACACATCTTTGTCGTCATCCGGGTCCTTGGGAAGCAAGGCGCGGGTGAGCTCATCGTCCAGTGTCTCGACTTGGCTTTGTAACTCAGGCAATTCTTCCCGGGCCATCGCCTTCAAGTCAGGGTCGCTATCGTCAAGCCAAGCTTTCGCCTGCTCTAGATCATCCAACGCCGCTCGCCATTGCTGATAAAGCTTGGCCGGTACTTCAAGATCCGAATACTCCTTACCTAACTTGGCAAAGGCCTGCTGGTCCGAGATCACATCCGGATCCGACATCAGCGCCTGCACCTCTTCAAACCGATCGAGAAGTTGCTCTAACCGGCGTTCGATACCTGAATTCACTAAATGTCCTTTTTTAGGCCCAGCACCGTGAGTGCTGTGTCGAGTTGTTCTGGATGGGTTGCGACATGGCGCAGCCCCTTGGAGGGCTCATGCAACAGCTTTTGAGTTAATTCATGGGCCAGTCGAGCCATCACGACTTCGTTCGATTCCCCGTTGCGTATCCGAGCGAGCGCCTTGGTCAACGCCTGTTCAGCCTGCGCCTGACCACGGGCTCGCAATTCAGCCACGTGATTACCGACCGCCCTGACAGCCTGATCACGCACCAAATTTTCTAATTCGTCATCAATAATGAGCTCGGCCCGCTGACTGGCTTGTGCACGCATTGCCTTGCCGCGATCGATAACTTCTCTGAGGTCATCGACCGTATACAAGTAGGCGTCGGCGAGCTCGTCGACTTCCGGCTCAACGTCTCGCGGCACGGCCACGTCAATAATCAAAATGGGACGGCGACGCTGTTTCAGTGCGCGCTCAACCATGCCTTTGCCGACTAAGGGCAGTGGAGCTGCGGTAGAACACACCAAAATATCCGCGTCCTCTAGCGCATCACCCAAACGCGTGAGCGGCATGGCGCGGCCGCCGAGGTCACTGGCCAGATCCTGAGCCCGACCTAAGCCCCGATTGACCACCGTCAACTGGCCAATACCGCGCTGATTCAGATGGCGCCCCACCAGGGCACAGGTTTCACCCGCCCCTAACAAGACAGCGTTGCACTCCGACAGAGGATCGAAAACCTGTTCAGCTAATTTAACCGCGGCAAAGGCGACGCTCACGGGCTCTTTGCCAATTTCCGTCTGGGTCCGTACGCGTTTGGCAGCACCGAATACGGATTGCAGCGTTTGGTTTAATAAGCTGCCCGCCGCACCGGCGGATTTGGCTGCACCCAGCGCCGTTTTGAGCTGACCAAAAATTTGCGGCTCGCCAATCACTAGACTGTCCAAGCCTGCGGCTACTCGCATCAGGTGCCGTGCGGCATCCACGTCTTGATAGCAATAGACGTGCTGGCGCATACGCTCGGGATCGACTTCGGCCCGCTGAGCCAACCATTCGAGCATGGCAGTTTGACTGGCCTCACCGGCTAGAATAACTTCGGTCCGATTGCAGGTGCTAAGAATCATGGACTCGTCTGCTCCGGTCGCGGCCTTTACGTCCTGCAACTGGTGTGACAGCTCTGATTCGGCGACAGCCAAGCGCTCACGCAGCGCCACGGGCGCCGTATCGTGATTCAATCCAATTGCCAGCAATGTCACAAAAAAATCGCCTCGTGCGAAATTCACTGCCCTTTATTCTACCACCGCTGGAGCCGAAGCGCAGTGGCTGGCATAGTGAAGCGATGAAATGGCTCCCCCTGATCGCTTTATTCGCCGGTTGTACCCCGGTCAGCACGAATCTGGTTAGCACACCCGCGCCCCAGAACAATGAAACGCCGCCGGCACAAGAAAATGAAGCGCCCCAAAAAGTTCCCATGCCACCAGGCTCGCTGGAAGACTTATTGATCGCCGAAATCGCACTCAATCAAGGCGATACAAAAACCGCATTCGAGCGCTTGGACAAACAGGTCAAACAGACTCAGGATCTTCGATTGGCACTGCGTGCAGCACGGATCGCTACCCAGTTAGAATCCGATGTCAGCCTGCAGGCGGCGCTGCAACTTGATGGCATTGAACGCAGTTATGAGTCGCTGGCCCTGCTCGCTAGGGGGCACTTGGTCAATGGCCAGGTCGAGGAGGGTGCCCAGGCACTCCATTTTGCCAGCGAAATGAATCCAGATCAGGTATTGGGCTTCCTCCCCCGACTGCTCGCCGGAAGACCGGACTGGGCGAGCGAATTGGCCAGTGCGCTGGAACCCACCCACCGCGACTCTCCAGCCCAGGGCATCCACTATTTGTATGCCGTTGCAGCAGGAATCAGCAATGAAGCAGCCCTCGAAGTCGCGCTGAATTTGCTCGAGCAATACCCCCAGCGTGCATCGCTTTACAACGAAGGCGCCCGCCTGGCTCAGCTGACCGACGACACTGCACTCGCGATCGAGATATTGGACCGAGCTATTGAACAATACCCGGACAGCCAAACCTGGTGGCTGACTCGCACTCAGCTTTTCATCGCCAACGAGGACTATGAGCAGGCCTTGCGAGGCTTTAAACGTCTAATCGAGCTGGCGCCGGGCGATACGGGCTACCAGATCAGCCAAGGTCTATTGGCCATCGAGGTCGACGATCTTGAGTTGGCCGAGCAGGTTGGCTCTGGCTTACTCGCAAGCCCCGACACCGAACTCGATGCCAAATTAATTTTGGGCCTAGTGGCCGTTAATCGACAGGAATTAGATCAAGCCCGTGAATTACTCACGCCCGTGCAAGGTGAGCGCTTTACCCTCGCCCGCAGTCAGTTGGCCTTGGCTTATGCTGAAGCAGGCGAGCTAGAGGCGCTGAGTCAATGGATGGATGCCGGGCGTTTGCTGCGCCCCGATCTGGCCTCCGACTTGTTCTTATCCGAGGCCGAGGTATTAGACGACGCGGGGCACTCAGAAAAAATTGTGCCGTTACTGACCCGGGCCGTTAAACAAATCCATGATAACTACCAGTTGTTCTATGCCCGCGCACTGTATCGCGAGCGAGATGATTTCGACGGCATGGAAGCCGATTTGCTTAAGGCACTGGAACTAGAGCCGGGGAACGCATCGATTCAAAATGCGCTGGGCTATACCTATGCCGACGCCAATCAAAATCTCGATCAAGCACTCGAACTCATCGGGCAAGCCCTGGCACAACGCCCGGATGACCCTGCCATTTTGGATTCCATGGGTTGGGTGCATTTTCGGCTAGGCAACCTGATGCAGGCCCTGGATTGGTTAGAGCGGGCTTATGAACAACTGCCCGATGCCGAAGTTGGCGCTCATTTAGGTGAAGCGCTATTGGTTGATGGGCAAACCGATCGGGCATTGCAGATTCTGAGAGAAAATTGGGACGAAAATGACCCCAATCCGATATTGCTGGATACGCTTGAACGCCTAAAGATAGACCTATGATTCGGCTCTTATTACTCACCCTGACGCTGGCTGGCTGCGCCAACACACCGTCCAGCTTGGCTCCACCGCCGACCGCCACTGAAGTCACGCGGGTTGAAGGCAGGCTTAGCATTACGCAGCCAGATCGTCGAGATACCGGCAGCTTTGAATATCGCCGCACACTCACTGAACAGCAATGGCGTTTCAGCGGCCCCACCGGGACCCACATTGGCCAACTCACGCTATCCAAAGATCAGGCTAGCTGGAGCCCAGCGAAAGGTGAAGCTCAACTGGCGTTAACCAGTGAAGCCCTGACAAAAGAAACCTTGGGCATCAGCATTCCATTAGAAAAGGCCAATCAATGGTTGACCGGCACGGCACCTACAGCAGAACAGCTCGGCACCTGGCAATTGGAGTACTTGCGATACGACGAGTTCGATCGCCCTCGCATTATTGAACTCACCCAGGGCTCGACCCGGGTGCGCATCGT
>JASFWN010000001.1:0-13928 GCA_050049295.1 Pseudomonadales bacterium | reverse complement strand
GGCACCCCAGCCCATGACCGCCAGCTTTTTAGCCAAGCGCTGGGCTGCCAAAGAAGCGGCGGCCAAAGCGTTGGGTACAGGCATCGGAGAGCGGGCGAGCTTTCATGATTTCACCATCATCAACGATCCCTCTGGCGCTCCGCGATTAACCCTCTCAGGTCAGGCGTTGAAGACGTCCAATGCCGAGGGTGTTTGGCACCTTTCCCTGAGTGATGACGGGGACTTTGCGCTAGCATTTGTGACTTGGTCTAAAGCCTAATCTCTTTCTATTTTCAATTTATGGAATGCCTTTCCATTTTTTTATACACTGCGCCCACAATTTGAGGAGCACGCTATGACAGCACGTACCCAGGTCGGCCAACTTCAGGTCGCTACGGAATTATTTGAGTTTGCCAATCAACACGCATTACCCGGAACGGGTCTGGATCAAGACGCTTTTTGGTCCGGTGTTGATGCTTTGATTCACGAGCTGGCGCCAGTTAACCGTGAGCTGGTCGCTAAGCGCGAAGCCATTCAGGCGCAGATTGATGAATTTCACAAAGTGAATCCTGTGCATGACGCCGCAGCCTATAAGTCATTTTTGACCGACATTGGGTATTTGCTACCCGAGCCAGAATCGGTTCAAGTGGTGACCGAAAACGTCGACGACGAAGTCGCGCGTATTGCCGGTCCTCAGTTGGTGGTACCGGTGATGAATGCCCGCTTTGCATTGAATGCGGCAAATGCACGCTGGGGCAGTCTTTATAACGCGTTGTACGGCACCGATGCGATCAGTGACGAAGGGGGCGCCGCGGCCGGCTCTGCATACAATCCGGTGCGCGGTCAAAAAGTCATCGACTTTGCCAAAAATTTCCTAAACGAAAACTTTCCGCTGGCTTCAGGATCGCATGCAGATGTTGACGGCTATCGCGTCGTGGATGGAGCGCTGACCCCGGCTCTGGCGGATGCGTCACAGTTTGCCGGCTTCACGGGCGATGCGGCTAACCCGACCTCGATTTTGCTGAAAAATAATGGTCTGCATGTTGAGATTCAGATTGATCGAAATGATCAGATCGGTAGCGCCGATCCAGCTGGCGTCAAGGATCTCCTGATGGAGAGTGCTTTGACCGCTATTATGGACTGTGAGGACTCCATCGCGGCCGTGGACGCCGAGGACAAAGTTCAGGTTTACAAGAACTGGTTAGGCTTGATGGCGGGTGATCTGACGGAGCAAGTCACTAAGAACGGTAAGACCTTCACTCGTGCCTTGAATCCCGATCGCAAATACACTGCAGCCGACGGTTCGGAACTGACTCTGCCGGGGCGCTCGCTGTTGTTTGTTCGTAATGTGGGTCACTTGATGACCAACGAAGCGATTCTGGATAAAGACGGCAACGAAGTGCCTGAAGGCATTTTGGATGGCATCTTCACGGTGCTGTGTGCGATGCACGACCTTAAACGTGACACCGACACCAACAGTCGGGCCGGTAGCGTCTACATCGTGAAGCCGAAAATGCACGGTCCCGAGGAAGTAGCATTCGCCAATCGTATTTTTGGCGAAGTCGAAAAACTATTGGGCTTGCCTGAATTCACCCTAAAAATGGGCATCATGGATGAAGAGCGTCGCACGACGGTCAACCTGAAGGCCTGTATTGGTCAAGCGGTAAACCGCGTGGTGTTTATTAATACCGGCTTCTTAGATCGCACCGGTGACGAAATTCATACATCGATGCAAGCTGGCGCCATGATCCGTAAAGCCGAGATGAAGGGTGCAGCCTGGATTGCGGCCTACGAAAATTGGAACGTCGACATTGGACTGGAGTGTGGCCTACAGGGTCGTGCTCAGATCGGTAAGGGCATGTGGGCCATGCCCGACCTTATGGCGGCGATGATCGATCAAAAGAAAGGTCATCCTTTGTCCGGGGCTAATTGTGCCTGGGTTCCCTCACCCACGGCAGCAACGTTGCATGCCATGCACTATCACGCAATCAACGTGTTTGACGTTCAAAATGAACTCAAAGGTCGTGCTCGCGCGAGCCTAGATGACATCTTGAGCATTCCTTTGGCGCCTAACACAGATTGGTCCGCTGACGAGATTCAAGCGGAGTTGGACAACAATGCGCAGGGCATCTTGGGTTATGTCGTTCGCTGGGTAGACCAGGGCATTGGTTGCTCGAAAGTACCGGACATTAACAACGTCGGTTTGATGGAAGACCGCGCAACCTTGCGTATCTCAGCCCAGCATATGGCCAACTGGATGTTGCATGGCATCGTGTCTGCTGAACAGATCGAGGAAACGTTGAAGCGCATGGCCAAGGTCGTGGATGAGCAGAACGCTGGCGATCCGTTATACCGTCCGATGGCCGCTGACTATGAAGGTTCGGTTGCTTTCCAGGCGGCGATGGAACTGGTGATGGAAGGTGTCGTCCAGCCTTCGGGATACACCGAGCCGGTATTGCACCGTCGTCGGTTAGAGCTAAAAGCGCAGTAACTTTAGCCCAAGAAAAATGCCCCGGCGGTTTCCGTTCGGGGCATTTTTTATGCCTGACGCAGGGTCAGAATTCCGGATGCGACAATAAACGCACTGCCGATCAATAAGCTGGGAGTGATGGCTTCGCCGAATAGGCTTGCGGCCAAGAGGCCCGCAAAGAGAAGGCGTGAATAGCGAAAGGGCGCAATAACAGCCACCTGGCCCTCGCGTGTTGCGCGAACCACGGCGGTGTAAGCAAGAATCAAGGTGGTGACGGTCAGTCCTAGCCAGCTCCAATTTTCTGTATCCAGTGGCTGCCATTCTCCCATCCAGGGCTGTATTAAAAAACCGCCCAAACCTGTCCCGGCGAAGGCCCAAAATGAAACAACGCCCGTGTCCAGACTGCGCCCCATACCGCGCATGATTAGGTCGCGGCCCGCTAGACATATCACGGCCACGATGGCCAATAAGGAAACTGGCTGAAAGCTCGCATCCCAAGGGCTCAGGATAATCATGACGCCTACCAGCCCCGCGCTGATTAATACCCATTGCCGAATCGAAACCCGTTGGCCAAAAAACCAAGTGCCGCCAAATGCGACGACCACAGGGACGGCTTGTAGAATTGCCGACGAGATCGCAAGCGATCCGAACACGAAGGCTGAAATAAAGGCCAAGCCACCAATGAATTCCAATCCGGTGCGCAAGATAAATAGGGGTTCGAACACCTTGGCATCCAGCAGTCGTTTGCCTCGCGCGATGGCGCCTATGCCTACAAAAATTGCACTGACACTGCCCATCAAGAAGAGGATTTGCGAGACGGGCAGGGCGTTGCCCATCATTTTGATACCGACATCGCAGACAGCAAAGGCAAACATGGCAAAGACCATGTGGCCAATCAAGACCGACGGTTTTGAGGCCAAGGGTGTCATTTGCTAAAGGGTAATACTCGGGATGATGTTGCTATCAATGCCTGCGTTGTTTTTTGCTAGGGCCTGCTCCGCTCGATAGCTAGAGCGCACCATAGGTCCAGAAACGACTTCGAGGAACCCCATATCCAAACCCCATTCGCGATAAAGGGCGAACTGTTCAGGTGTCACGTAGCGGTCAACTGGCAAATGGTTTTTGGTGGGACGCAAATATTGGCCAAAGGTCACGATATCGACGTGGTGGGCTTTGAGATCGGTCAGTACTTCGCGAATTTCGTCTTCGGTTTCGCCCAGGCCCAAAATCACTGAAGTTTTGGTCAGCATTTCAGGACGATGGCGCTTGGCGTGTGCCAAGACGTCCAAGGTCTGCTGATAGCTGGCACGAGGATCTCGCACGGGATGGGTCAGGCGCTTGACGGTTTCCACATTCTGGGCGAACACTTCGATGCCCGAATCCACAATGGTTTCAACGTCCTTCATTACACCCTGAAAGTCAGGTGTCAAAACCTCGACCGCAGTTTCAGGTGTGCGCGCTTTGATTTCCTTAACAGCCTGAGCGAAATGCCCAGCACCTCCGTCCTCTAAATCGTCTCGATTGACGCTCGTGAGCACCACGTATTTCAAGCCCATAATGGCAACGGATTCCGCGGTATTTTTGGGCTCTTCCAGATCCAACCAGCCTTTCGGGTTCCCGGTGTCCACGCTGCAGAACTTGCAGGCTCGTGTACATACGCTACCCATTAGCATGATGGTTGCGGTACCGGCGCTCCAGCATTCACCGATGTTTGGGCACATGGCTTCTTCGCAAACCGTGCTAAGCCGATGCTCTTTGACCAGTTTTTTTACGGCCGTGTACGTCTCTCCGCCAGCGGCTTGAAAGCGAAGCCACTTTGGCTTGTCGCCGCGAGGCGCAACGGCACCGGATTGGTCTTTCTGGCCATTTTTGATCGCCCGAATGCCTTCGGGGGTGACATGTTTGGCTCCAGAGGCAATCTTTTTGTCCATCAGATTAATCGCCTACGTGTTCGAGGTATTCTTCCTGCGTCATTAAGCTGTCCAGCTCAGCTGGATCGCTCATCTCAATTTTAACAAACCAAGCGCTGGCCTCAGGATCTTCGTTGATGGCTTCGGGTGCGTCATCCAGATCTCGGTTGACCGTTACGATGCGTCCACTGACGGGTGCGTAGACTTCACTGGCGGTCTTGACCGATTCGACGGTTGCGATCCGTTCGCCTGCCTGCACCTCGATGTCTTCATCAGGCAACTCAACATAGACCACGTCACCCAGTTCAGATTGGGCGAATTCACTGATGCCAACTGTCACGACGCCGTGATCGTTATCGGCCCATTGGTGTTCTTCGGTGTAGCGGAGATTCGACATCATGTGTTCCTTTAAATGATGGGCATAGTTTGACGTGCTTTCGGTCGCTTTCAAGTGGCAAGTTGGCGGAAAAAAGCAGATGAGCGAAAGGTTAAGAAATCTAATATAATCCCACTCAAATTTTTGGCCCCACAACAGGAGACCGTGGAATGTTCGCCAACACCTCGTCAATTGCTCAATACGATCCCGAACTCGCCGCCAGCATGCAAGCGGAAGCGAAGCGTCAAGAAGACCACGTTGAGTTGATCGCCAGTGAAAACTACACCAGCCCACGGGTAATGGAAGCACAGGGCAGTGTGTTGACCAACAAATACGCCGAAGGTTACCCAGGTAAGCGTTATTACGGTGGTTGTGAGCATGTAGATATCGCTGAAGAGTTGGCGATTGAGCGAGCTAAGCAATTATTCGGTGCCGATTACGCAAACGTTCAGCCCCATGCCGGTTCGCAGGCTAACGCAGCGGTATTTTTGGCTTTGTTAAACGCGGGCGATACGGTTTTGGGTATGAGCCTGGATGCCGGTGGTCACTTGACGCACGGCTCGCATGTCAACTTCTCAGGTAAAAGTTACAAGGCCGTTCAATACGGAATCGATGAGCAAGGTTTCGTTGACTACGACGAGATTCGTGCACTGGCAAAAGCGCATCAGCCGAAGATGATCATCGCGGGTTTCAGTGCGTATTCGCAGGTCTTGGATTTCGCAAAGTTTCGTGAAATCGCTGACGAAGTGGGTGCTTACCTGTTAGTGGATATGGCGCATATCGCGGGTCTCGTCGCAGCCGGCGAATACCCAAGTCCTGTTCCTCACGCAGACGTAGTAACGACAACGACACACAAGACATTGCGTGGTCCCCGTAGCGGCTTGATTTTGGCTCGCGCAAATCCTGAAATTGAGAAAAAGCTGAATTCTGCTGTTTTCCCTGGTAGCCAGGGCGGCCCTTTGATGCACGTAATCGCGGCTAAAGCGGTAGCCTTCAAAGAGGCAATGGAGCCTGAGTTTAAGACCTATCAGCAACAAGTTAAGAAAAATGCGAAGGCCATGGCCGAGGTGTTTATGTCTCGTGGCTATGATGTAATCAGCGGTGGCACTGAAAACCATTTGATGCTGGTGTCGTTGGTCGCCAAAGGCATCACCGGCAAGGCGGCTGACGCGGCGCTGGGTCTGGCACACATCACCGTGAATAAGAACTCGGTGCCGAACGATCCGCAGAGCCCCTTCGTTACAAGCGGTATCCGCGTGGGTACGCCTGCTGTGACCACACGAGGATTTAAAGAGGCAGAGTGCACCGAGCTGGCCGGTTGGATGTGTGATGTGATGGACTCGGTTGAAGATGAGTCGGTTATCGCGGCCACTGCCCAGAAAGTTCAAGCACTGTGCGCTCGGTTTCCCGTGTACGGGCAGTGATGGGGCATTGTTGAGAAACAGAAAAAGCGGCCAATTGGCCGCTTTTTTTTACTTAAAAATTTAAATTTAACTCATCAGTTAATTTTTTTGTACTTGTTGGATCATTTGTTGACTGAGTCGCCTTGTCAGGCTAGATTTAAGTAAGACTCTCGTGTGAGCGTGTGCCGACGGCCAAAGGAATGGGCCGTGTCTGCAATTAAAGGATTTTATTATGTTGCCTAGTCGGTTCGATATTCCCAGTTTGGAAACAGCGGTTTCCAACGTTTCAGAGTCCAACATTCTCGGAGCGATTGAGCAGTACTCGTTTCAGTTGGAACAGTCAATTCAGAAGCGTGATGTTGAAAAAATGATCTTGGCCGGCGGAGTACTCGTCACCTTATTGCGACGGAACTCCGATTGGCTAAACGACCAAGTAGTGGATGGGACTGTAGCCAGATTGACTGCCAAATCCGCAAATTAACGAAGAGCCGCCTTAGTGCTCCAGCATGGCAGATAGTCGCGATTCCTTCGCACGCCACAGCGCCAGTAAGAAACGCTTAACCTGATCGCGACTGGATGCGCTGATTTGATTGTTTTCGCCTAGGTCTTCAACCTCGGGCAAGGCTACGGTCCGCATGTGAAGCTGCATTCGGCCTGCACGGCCACTCATCCAATCCCAAAAACTGGGTACGCCATCGGGAAACGCGATGGTGCAATCAATCGCTTCATCAAGATGATCGCCTACTGCTGCTAAAACCGTGGCCACACCGCCAGCTTTGGGTGGAAGTAGATGACGGAATTCAGAGTTGGCCGCCGCTATTTTTGCTGAGTTATTACGAGTGCCTTCGCTGAAGTTCACCACCGTAACGGGGATCTCTTGGAATTTTTCACAACTTTTACGGACGGTAGCTAGGTCTTGCCCCCGCTTTTCTGGGTGCTTTGCCAGGTAATCTCGGCTGTAGCGACGCATGACGGGAAAGTCCATTGACCAGGCTACAAATCCGACCAGCGGAATCCACAATAATTCGCGCTTCATAAAAAAGCGGGTGCTCGGCACCGTCAAATTGGTACCGATCAAAAGAATAAAGATATCGACCCAGGTTTGATGGTTGCTGACCAGTAGGTAATTTTTATCGCGTGAGAATTCACCCTCGCGTTCGACTTCGATCGCAGGGCTGAACAGTGCCAGCCAACGAGTAAAGCCGACTGACCAGATAACCACTAACCACTCGAATAACGGTGCGAAGTGTTTACCTAGACTTGGGAAAGCTAATTTGATCAGTCCCAAGATTGCGGCGCTTCCCCCACACAGTAGGGTCAAAAAAATAAGCCAAATGGCGCTTAATGCGCCTAACACAACATGCATCAGCAAGGTCCTTAATTTTGAGGCACTATACCCAGCTCTCTTACGTCACGCGAGTTTGAATATGTTGGATGCTATCGTTCAGGAAACCGGACCAAACCCCAATCATGCGGTGATTTGGTTGCATGGGTTGGGAGCCGACGGATCGGATTTTGCTCCGGTGGTACCCATGCTTCAGCTCGCTTCCCCCGTGCGATTTATTTTTCCCCATGCACCAGTCCAACCTGTCACGGTCAATGGCGGCATGCAGATGCGTGCGTGGTATGACATTTATGAAATGAGTTTAGAGCGAAAAGTTGATCACGCGGGCGTGGCCGAATCGGCGACCCGTATTGCCGAATTGATCGATCAGCAAGTCGCTCAGGGCATTGCACAAGAAAATGTTTTCTTGATCGGCTTCAGTCAAGGCGGGGCGATTGCGCTTCACATGTTAGAAACCTATTCCAAGCCCCTGGCAGGTGTCGTGGCGCTATCCACCTATTCACCCAATCTTGATGCGCCTGGCTTGGCGCCAACTCAAACATCAATACCTTTGGCCATTCACCATGGCGTTCAGGATCCCGTTGTTCCCGAGGTGCTGGGGCAGCGAACTTTAGACCGGATGAAAACGCTGGGCTTTGCGCCGACGTATCAGACTTGGCCGATGCCGCACAGCGTTTTGCCTGAACAATTGATCGAGATCGGCCGTTGGCTGAATCAGCATATAACCGGAAATTAAGACTAAAGCCGGGCTTATTCCTTTTGGTTCGGTTCGTAATTTTTGATATATTGCGCCGCGACAATTGGGTGCACTAGGCACCCGTAGTTTTTGCCAGATGTCCTGGCGCTCAAGGAGAAACGCATGAAGCAACCCGTTCGCGTAGCGGTTACCGGTGCTGCCGGAGCTATCAGTTACACCATCCTGTTTAAAATCGCTGCTGGCGAATTGCTGGGTCCTGACCAGCCGGTCATTTTGCAGTTGGTCGAGATTCCCCCTGCGATGGGTGCGCTGGAAGGCGTTGTGATGGAATTGATCGACTGTGCTTTCCCCTTGGTTGCAGGTATTGAAACAGCTGATAACCCGAACGACGGATTTAAGGATGCGGATATTGCGTTCTTGATTGGTGCGAAACCCCGTGGGCCGGGAATGGAGCGTGCTGACCTACTGATGGGCAACGCCCAAATTTTCAGCGCACAGGGTAAGGCCCTGAACGATCACGCATCGAAAGACGTCAAAGTACTGGTCGTCGGCAACCCTGCGAACACCAACGCTTTGATCGCGGCGCGTAACGCACCTGATTTGGATCCCCGTCAGTTCACAGCCATGACTCGACTGGACCACAACCGTGCGGTCGGCATCTTGGCGGATAAAGTGGGCGCTCAGTCTAGCGACGTTGACGGTGCGATCATTTGGGGTAACCACAGCCCAACTCAGTACCCTGATTTGCACGGTTGCACCGTGGCGGGTAAGCCCGCACTGGATCTGATTGAACGTGATTACTACGAAAACACCTACATTCCACAGGTGGCGAAGCGTGGTGCAGCGATCATTGACGCTCGTGGCGCTTCTTCAGCGGCCTCAGCAGCTCAGGCAGCGATCAACCACATGCACGACTGGGTGCTGGGTACCAACGGTAAAGTCGTCAGCATGGCTGTACCGGCTGATGGTTCTTACGACATCGAACCGGGCGTGATCTATTCATTGCCGGTCGTTTGCGAAGGCGGTGACTACAAAGTAGTTCAGGGCGTCGAAATCAGCGATTTCAGCCGAGGTCTGATGACCACCACGGATGACGAGTTGCGCTCTGAAAAAGAGGCGGTTGAGTCACTGTTGTTGGACGAGACAGAAGCTCGTGTCGCGGGCGTTAAGCATCCTGTCGCTTAACTTTCAGACCGCGTAAAAAGGCCCGCGTCATGCGGGTCTTTTTTTTGCTTAAATTTTTTTCAGGCAAAAAAAAGCCCACATAAAGTGGGCTAACAATAATTCCAAAGTTGAGGCGTCTGGAAATCGGTTGTAATGTCACGCTTTGTGCCACTACGAAATTGGGTTGAGACTGCATTCCGTCGCTGTCTCAAGTGCAGTAATAATGAGGCACGGCCGATCACCTGACAAAAGATATAATTTCGGTTATGAGTGAATTTATCTCACGTGGAAGAGTTCAAGGCATCTCGCTCAAAGCAGTACGGGCCTTTGTCGAAAGCGCCAGGCTGGGCAGCTTCAAGGCTTCAGCCGAATGGCTGAATGTCACGCCCTCAGCGGTGAGTCACCAGGTAAAGGCCTTGGAAGATTACTTGGGGGTTCTGCTGTTTCATCGTGGTATCCGTGAAGTCAAGCTCACACCGCAAGGGCAGCGCTTCGCCGAAAAAGCCATGGAAGGACTCAGGATTATTGATCAGGCGACAACCGAGGTTTTGGTCTCGACTAAACGCCAGAGTGTCCGGGTGGCGGTTGCACCCTTTTTAGCGACTCGCTGGCTGATGGCTAAGATGTCGGAGTTCGAGCTGGACCATCCCGATATCGAGTTGGAAGTCATTGCGACAACCCAGCTGGGTAATGTTGATGATCCGGATATTGATGTGATGATTCGGTTGGGAGACGAGCCCAGTGAGTCAACCTATGAGTGTTTGTTTCGCGAGCAATTGGTGCCGGTGGGCTCGGCTAAGTTGGCGAGCCAGGTGGCTGGACCGGAGGATCTTGCTGGGCTTCCTTTACTTGACGTGGCAACCCGCCCGGGTGAGTGGAGCGATTATCTGTACAAGGCCGTGGGGCTGACTCAGGCGGTGACTCATAAAATGGCATTTCAAAGCAACTCGCCAGCCGTAGAGGCTGCAGTGGGTGGGGTGGGTTTGACATTGGCCGACCCGTTGTTTATCCGGGATGAATTGGCCGCTGATCGGTTATTGCAATTGGGCCCACCCATGCCAGGCAAGAGTGCATATTGGATGGTGTTTGCTAATCATGCCGTAGCCAATCCACGAGTACAGGCGTTTTGCGATTGGCTGCGTGCCAGCATTAAAGCCGAGCCAGCTATCCAAGACCGTTAGGAGCCCCGTTGAAAAACCGCTTAAAGGTACACGCCGAGTCACGACACTGGGGTCACATTTTATGGTCGCGTATGCGTCCGTTTGTGCTGTTGCTGTTGTTTGCGTATGCGTTGGGCACTTTGGTGTTTTGGTCCATCCCGGCCACCGGCGCGCAGGGCGCCTTTCATATGTCCTTTTTGGACGCCCTTTATATGGTGGCTATCACCGGTACAACCATTGGTTTTGGTGAATTTCCTGTGCCATTTAACGCCGCTCAGCGGGGGTTTGTGTTGGTCTATGCGCACTTGGTGGTGGTGTGTTGGCTGCTGTTTGCTGGCGGCTTTATCAACGCCATTCAGTCGACTGCATTTAAACGGGCTTTTTCGACCTGGAACTTCCGTAGGCAAGTTCGCGCTCTAAAGCCGCGCTATATGGTCGTGATTGGTTATGGGCAGACGGGATTGCGAGTGGTGGATTACCTGACCGATTATGGCATTCCTTGTGTGGTGATTGATCGTAATCCATTAAAAATCCAACATTTGGATGCGGTTAGTTTTCGCAGTCCCGTACTGGGACACGTTGGGGATGGAGCGGATCCTCGTGTTTTGGATGATGCGGGGGCACTTCGCAGTCAGTGCGTCGCCGTGGTGTCTTTGACCGACAGTGACCGAACCAACCTGGGTGTGGCCACGGCCGTCAAGCTTTTGTCGCCCAATCGTGAACTCTTTGTGCGCTCAGAGCATGACGACACTACGCGCAATTTACTCAGCTTCGGCACCGAGCATGTTTTGGATCCATTTCGGTTATTCGCACGATCCTTGGCTACGCGGATTTCCCAGCCATTGCACTTTGGATTGATCGATCAGTTGTTGGATCCGACCCAGACAAAAATTGAAGTGCCCAAGCCTGTTGATGATGGTCATTGGGTCGTTTGTGGATACGGCCGGCTTGGCAGATCCGTTCGCGATGCGCTGGAAGCCAGGGGGCTGAGTGTCCACATTGTCGATCCTGCGGTCACGGATGCGCCGCCGGCTTGGGTCAAAGGTCTGGGTACTGAAGATCAGCCGTTGCGGGCGGCCAATATAGATCAGGCGGCCGGTCTGATCGCCGGAACCAATCATGATCCGGATAACTTATCGATCTGGATGACGGCACGCCATTCGCGCCCGGATCTGATGGGCGTGGGCCGTTTAAACCGGCCAATGAACAAAGAGGTCTTTGAAAAAGCCAAGTGGGACGTTCTAATGAATCCTGCGGATGTGATCGCTGAAGAGCTGGTGGCTCGCCTTCGCACGCCTATGCTCAAGTCATTTATCCACTATTTGGAAGGTCAGAGCGAGGCCTGGGTGCAGGACCTGGTTCAGGAGGCCAAGTCTCGTTGTGGTGATGAGGACCTAGAGAACTGGGATTTGGCTTTGACGGAAAGCCGGGTTCCCAAGATTTATTCCACATTGGGCCAGATGACACTCAAACAATTGATGGGGCCGGGCGTGCTGTGTCTGAAATTGCGTCGCAATGGTGAAAAGCTATACCGGCCGGATGAAAACACCCTGTTGCAGAGTGATGATCGTCTATTGTTCTGGGGGCGCTCCGAAGCTCGAGCCAATATGTTGGGCCGCGTTCGATAGGCACAAAAAAGGCCCGTCCATGGGCCAAGTTTGCATCCATACATTTTTCACAGGGTGAAGTGTGAAAAAAGTGGCGGCCGATCACGGCCGCCGAAAAAGACCTAGGATCGCTAGGTTTAGAACTGTTCTTCCTCGGTAGAGCCAGTCAGTGCGGTAACGCTTGACTGGCCACCTTGGATGACCGTGGTTACGTCGTCGAAGTAACCTGCACCCACTTCCTGCTGGTGAGCAACGAAGGTGTAACCTTTTTCTGCTGCAGCGAACTCGGGCTCTTGAACCATTTCAACGTAGTGCTTCATGCCTTCGCCCTGCGCGTAGTTGTACGCCAACTCGAACATGTTGAACCACATGTTGTGGATACCGGCCAAAGTGATGAACTGGTACTTGTAACCCATGTTGGCCAGTTCTTGCTGGAACTTGGCAATGGTTTCGTCGTCCAGGTTCTTCTTCCAGTTGAAAGAAGGTGAGCAGTTGTAGGCCAACAACTGGTCGGGGTATTCAGCGTGGATTGCGTCCGCGAACTTCTTGGCTTCTTCCAAGCAAGGTGTGGCAGTTTCACACCACAGCAGATCCGCATAAGGCGCATAGGCCAGACCACGAGCAATCGCTTGATCGATGCCGGCTTTGGTCTTGTAGAAGCCTTCTTCAGTGCGCTCACCCGTCAGGAAAGGCGCGTCGTAAGCGTCAGAGTCTGAAGTCAGCAGGTCCGCTGCGTTTGCATCGGTACGAGCCAAAACGATGGTGGGAACACCAGCAACGTCAGCAGCCAAACGTGCTGCGGTGAGTTTCTGAACCGCTTCCTGCGTGGGAACCAATACTTTACCGCCCATGTGGCCACACTTCTTAACCGCCGCCAGCTGGTCTTCGAAGTGAACGCCTGCTGCGCCGTTGGTGATCATGTTCTTCATCAGCTCGTAAGCGTTCAATACGCCACCAAAGCCGGCTTCCGCGTCAGCAACGATGGGTAGGAAGAAGTCTTTTGCTTCGTCTTCAGCAATTTTGCCGTCGCATAGACCTTTCCACTGAATTTCGTCAGCGCGTTTGAAGGTGTTGTTGATGCGGCGAACGACTGTAGGAACGGAGTCGTACGCGTACAAAGATTGGTCGGGGTACATGGTTTCAGAGGTGTTCGCGTCAGCAGCCACCTGCCAGCCTGACAGATAAATAGCTTCGATGCCGGCTTTGGCTTGTTGCATCGCTTGACCACCGGTCAATGCGCCCATGCAGTTAACGTAACCTTTCTTAGATGAACCGTTGACCAGTTCCCACAATTTCGCTGCGCCACGCTTGGCGTAGGTGTACTCGGGCTGGACGCTACCGCGCAGGCGTACTACGTCTTCGGCAGTGTAGTCACGACGGACACCTTTCCAGCGGGGGTTTTCAGCCCAGTCTTTTTCTAATTCAGCGATTTGCTCTTGGCGTGTTTTGCTCATTTCGAGTCCCTCGAATTCGTGCGTTCATGCCGGTCTTCCGGCGCCTCAATCGTCCAATTTGACCCTGATCTTTCTGAATGTGTCAGGTGTCAACGGAGCGTGCAGTGCACAATACAGCATTTATGTGACCAGTCAATTAACTATAGTCTTATTTGTGACCATATAAATATTTTGGTCACTAATGCGGTCTCGTTTAAACTGCAAAGCCATTAATTTTGGTTTGAATGATGTCTGAACTGATTAACGTATTTTTTACCGCTTTTGTGTTGGCGGCCGGGTTGATCATGGCTATCGGCGCACAGAATGCTCATGTCCTTCGTCAGGGCATTGCCGGTCATTACGTCGGTATTACGGTTATTCTTT
>JASFWN010000089.1:0-4718 GCA_050049295.1 Pseudomonadales bacterium | reverse complement strand
TGGTTCCGGTTCTGGTTCTGGTTCTGGTTCCGGTTCCGGTTCCAGAACCGATTCCAGAACCGATTCCCGTTCCTGGTCTGAATCCTCGTGCCAGGGTAAATCCACACCGCTATCTGCCGAGGCTTCATCCTCGGGCACTGGCACAGGCGTTGGCACAGGCGTTGACACAGGCGTATGCGCCGGCGAGGACTCAGGCGCAGAAACGGCGTCTGGAGCCGACTGTGGACCATTTTCAGAGGACTCAGGCTGTTGATCTGCCGATACCACTGCACCTTCGGGTTGCGTTGGCCGCGAAGGAGTCTCTGTGGCGGCAACGGGCGCCTGATTGGCGCCCTCAGGCTTTGGGTCAGATTTGACCGACCCTGAATCAGAGTGGCCCGATGGGTACTCATTTTGCCCAGCCGGGCGGAAGGCCAACATTCTAAGCACCAACATCTCGAAACCCAGTTTGGGTTCAGGTGCTAGCGGCAATTCTTGATACGCCTGAGTAGCCAGTTGATAGTTCAACTGGACGACTTCGGCTGACATTGAGTTTTGTGCAGATTGCCCTAGCGCAAAGGCCAGCGCCTGCTCGTGCAAGGCGCGCTGCAACACCTCAATGAGGCCCAACCAATCCGGCGCGACCTGAGCCACTGCATTAACCCAATCCAACGCAGCTTGAGCGTCGCCAGACCCAATGGCATCGATAAGGTCATGAATACCCTCCTGCCCTTGGATGCCCAGCATTTGTTGCACAGCGGCGGTCTGCACCTGACCATCCGTGTAGGCAATGGCCTGATCGGTTAACGTCAAGGCATCTCGAATACTGCCTCGGGCTGCTCGACCGATCGCGTCCAAAGCATCGGATTCAAAGCTCAAAGTTTCCTGAGTCAGGATGTTTGCCAGGTGCTCGGCGATTCGATCAGATGGCAAATCCCTAAGTCTGAATTGCAGGCATCGCGACAGCACCGTCATGGGCACTTTCTGCGGATCGGTCGTAGCCAAAATGAATTTCACATGCGCTGGGGGCTCTTCAAGCGTTTTCAGTAGCGCATTAAAGCTGTGCCCAGAAAGCATATGAACTTCGTCAATCAGATAAACCTTGAAGCGACCTTCGCTGGGGGCGTATTGGACGTTTTCCAGAAGCTCACGGGTATCCTCGACCTTGGTTCGGCTGGCCGCGTCCACTTCGATCAAATCAACAAATCGACCCGCCTCGATCGATTGGCAAGCACTGCAGGTCAAACAAGGCGTGGGTGTTGGGCCCGTATCGCAGTTGAGACAACGCGCTAAGATTCGAGCGATGGAAGTTTTTCCGACGCCTCGGGTACCAACAAACAGGTATGCGTGATGAAGCCGATCGTTGGTCAGAGCGTTGGTTAGGGCCTGAGCCACATGATCCTGACCGATAAGCTGGTCGAAATTGCGGGGACGGTATTTTCGCGCTAGGACTTGAGACAAAACGACCTCGTCACGGATTTGGCGATGCCCTCCGCCAGCCACACCTCGGCGCACAATCCACTTGCTACCGTTGCTTCCTTCCGGACCTGGCGGGGTTTACAAGCAATCACCGCGAGGGGACCGACGGAGGTCACCATTGACCCCTTGGGGGAGCGCGATTGTGCGTGATTGACCGACGTCATGCAAGGCTCTCGTATAACAATCGTCCCGCCAAGGTCACCGAGACCAAGGCCACCAACGGACGCGCCCAACGTTCAGCATGATATTCCACAAAATACGCTCCCAATACACCTCCCATAGATTGCCCGACTAACATGGCGATGGCCAGCGGCCAGATGACCCACTCAGACGGTGCAAACACCAATAAGGCCGCAATATTGCTCGCTGCATTGCAGGCTTTTACGTGCACAGTGCTTTGAGTCACGCTCCAGGTCGTGCAGAGCATAAGCGCTGCCAGCATCAAGGAACCGGTCCCGGGTCCAAAAAAGCCGTCATACGCGCCGATCAAACCCATCGCCAAGACAATAACGACCGATCCTAAATGACGCCTGGGCCAGTCGAAGTAGCTGGAGGTTGCGAAATAGCCTGCAATCGCGATGAGAATCCAGGGGACTAACACGGCGACGAACTCTGCTTGAAGCCCCTTAAGGAATAGAGCTCCGAGCAAACTGCCAGCAAATGCGGCTAGGACGGATGGCCAGACCGCGGAAATCGTTAATAAGCCTCGACGATACAGCCGCCAACTGGCGGTGGTCGTGCCGGCAAAGGCTGAACATTTGTTGTTGGCCAATGCAACGATCGGGGGAACCCCGAGAAATATCTGGCCAGGCACGGTGATCAAGCCTCCGCCCCCAGCCAGCGTGTCCAATGTGCCGGCTACTAAGGCCAGGAAAAATATTCCCAGCACCAGCTCAAAGGTAATCTCTAACAGAGCTGCCTCGTTCAGGGCAGTTCAACGCCTAAACGACGAGCCACTTCTTCGTAACTCTCGACCAAATCACCGAGATCCTGACGGAAAACATCTTTGTCGAGCTTTCGACCCGTTTCTGCATCCCACAAGCGACAGCCGTCTGGACTAAATTCGTCACCCAACACCATCTGACCTTTGAATAGGCCAAATTCCAGTTTGTAATCCACCAGCACCATGCCGGCATCTAAGAACAAAGGCGCCAGGACATTGTTTACCGCGTGCGTTAAAGCTTCCATTTCCGCCAACTGTTCCTGAGTTGCCCAACCGAAGGTCACGCAGTGGCTTGTATTGATCATCGGATCGCCCAACGCATCATTTTTCAAAAACAATTCGAACACGGCTGGGGATAGAGCCTGGCCCTCTTCGATGCCCAGACGGCGGCAAATGGAACCCGCCGCGCGGTTACGCACCACACACTCAACGGGCAGCATGTCCAACTTCTTGACCAGGACATTGTTGTCATCAATACGACGTTCGAAATGCGTTGCGATGCCCGCCTCGGATAGCTTTTGCATGATAAAGGCGTCGACCGCACTGTTCACGAGCCCTTTGCGCTCCAATGAGGCAGTTTTGACCCCGTCAAAAGCGCTGGTGTCGTTACGAAACTCCATAATCACAAAATCGGGATCATTGGTTTCCCAGGCTGTCTTGGCCTTTCCTTTGTAAAGGGCTTTTACCTTATCCATGTGCTAACTCCATGAGGTCAATCCATTCGCAACCGTCGGTTTGGCTTGCGATCGTAAATTCGGTGTGAGGGGGTACCCAAGGCGTCCATTGCGCCCTCACATGTTCGGGGGTGTTGTTTTTTTCGCTCAGATGACAGGCGACCACTCGTTGTAGTCGGTCTGATACTAATTGAGAAAGAAGCTGAGCGGATTGCTGATTGCTCAAATGACCGTAGTCTCCTCCGACTCGAGCTTTAAGCTTTGGAGGATAGGGACCACTGGCCAGCATAGCGGGATCATAATTGGCTTCGAGTAGCAGTGCATCCAACGATTGAAAGGCTTTGACAACATGTGGCGTCACGCAACCTAAATCGGTGCAGATGCCCAAACGAAAATCATTGGACTCAAATACAAACTGAGTCGGCTCGCGCGCGTCGTGCGAGACCAGTACAGGCAGCACACGAATGTCGCCAATCTGAAACCGCTGCATGTCTTTAATGACCTGGGGCGACTCAAGGCGAGCACCCAGACTCGTCCCTTGTGACGCGAACAGAGGCAAGGACCAAGCCCGAGCCAAGCGGTTGGCACCCTGAGCATGATCGCCATGTTCATGCGTGATTAGAATGCCGGACAGCTGTTCAGGCACATACCCAACCTTCTCTAATCGCTCGAAGGTGTCCTTGACGCCAAATCCCGCATCGACCAGCAGTGCCGTTGAGGCGCTAGCGATCAAGGTGCAATTGCCCTTGCTACCTGACCCTAACGAAATGGCCCGCATTTAAAGGATTTGTTCGGCCAGCTTGAGCAGGAGCTCTTCGGCCGATGCAACGCTGCCGCCCTGATTCAAAAACTGCACATCAAATTCCAATACGCCCGGTTGGATCTGCGTATTAATCTGATAAAGCCCGTCGAGGTTTTCGGTGCTCACCACCAACGCCCAAGTCAATATATTAAGATCCGCAAGACGGCGCTGATCGGCCTCTGAAACATATCGCAATTGAACTCGGTTACCCGGTTGATCCACATATTCCGGCTCTAAACCCATAGACTCGACGGCCGTCATTAAGCTTTGCCAAGGATCTTCCACTTCCGTTCTAACTCGAATCGCGAGGGATCCGTCTTCTCGAGTCACTCGAACGACTCGAGGGTCCGCACCTTTTCCAAGTCCGACTGCACTGACTCGGCGGCCGCTTTGCTTCGCATCCGCTAACCAGATCGAGAATTCATCCAGCCATGCACTCATGGTTGAACCATCAAATTCGTCTGCAACCGCTCTGGGTTGCGGTCGAGTATCGCTGAAATTCACGCTCATCTGTGCGCGAATCTCGGTGCTACCCTCTGATAAGCCGGGCGCCACATCCAAGTTAATACGACGCCATCCATTTGCGGGACCTGGCAAATAGCGCAGCAAGTTGCTATCCGTCTTACCTCGGTCAACACCTGCCATCCACCCCGAATAAATCCGGGCACGGTCACGATCTGCAATAATACCGACACCATTGGCTTCCAAAAACGCCGTCAGTTCCGGCCAGATCTCGCCCGGCAAGCTGTCAACTCGCAGAAATACCATACGTTCTGAGGTCAGGATTCGAGTTTCGGTCTGTTGCAGGCTTGGGTCTTGGGCAGGAACTTGAGGTACCGAA
>JASFWN010000088.1:0-4744 GCA_050049295.1 Pseudomonadales bacterium | reverse complement strand
CGAGCGCGTCGTCAGGCTCGTCAATATTGCAGAGTACAAACGTCGCCAGGGTGCGGTGGGCCCTCGCGTAACACCCAGTAGTTTCAACGAAGACCGCCGGGTGCCGATTACCCAGCGGTGGCATTGAATCGCTAGAAGAAGGTTTCGGTGCCGCCATCCGTGCGGAAAGGCGTTCTGACTTCAGTTTCAGCCCGTAGCTTGGTGTCCGGAATCAAGCTGGCGTCGTTGCGTCGAGCCTCGGTCAGAGCAGCAACTCGCTCATGCAGGAGTCCTTTCGGTGCGAACAAACCAAAAGTCGCACGGTCACCCCAAGTCTTTTCAATCGGCGCGGTTAAAATCTCAGGATACCCGTAGGCACCCTCAGAGCCCGTCACATAGCTCGGGTAGTTGTTGGCCAGTGTGGTTAAGGCCCGCTGAACCAATTCTGGCTCATCCAAGGCATCCGCCGCCAAGGCTTTGATAATCAGCGCGTCAATCACGGCAGAGGAACTGGGGAAGTTATCGATCACCACGCTGGCCCGGTTCGCCGCGGCGACCCAAGCTTGGCGCTCGACATAATATGTGGCGACTTCAATTTCTTGCTCAGCCAGACGCTGACGGGTATAGATCAGACGTAGCCGAGCATCGGTCACGTACGGGCTGTCTGGGTACTCGCGAATCAGACGTCGGAAATCTCCAGCGGCTTCAAGCAGACTGGATGCATCACGGTCGTAGTTATTACCGGGTAAGAATCGGCTGACCACGGTAAAACCTTCTTGGAAACTGGCCAAGCCTTTCAGGTACAGCGCATAGTCCGCGTGTTCATCTTGGGGATTCAGGCGCAAAAAGCGATCCGCGGATGTTCTAGCCAGCGGTTCGTTCCCTTGCTTGAGGTAGGCGTAGATGGTCCAGAGTTGAGCGTTACGCGCGTAGGGGCCAAACGGGAAGCGGCTGTCGACCTCTTCGAGAGAGCCAATGGCCTGCTCCCACCGGCCAGATTCCAGGTGCCCAATCGCTGTGTCGTACAGGTCAGCCTCGCTTAAACGGTTCGCGTCTTGCAGCGTAGAGCAGGCGCTCAGCAACAGGGCAAGGCCAAGAGTGGCAAAAGTTTTTGTCATGAGTACTCGATCACTTTGTTAACCTTGCATATTCAAACAGAAAATCGTCACGTGGGGCAGTCCTTTGGATGACACCAGCCTAGAAACATTCGTCAACGCAGAATTTTCCGGACAGCGGCTGGATGCTGCTGCGGCCGGTTTGTTTCCTGATTTCAGCCGGTCTCGTTTGACGGCCTGGATCAAAGAAGGACGGTTAACCGTTGACGGCGAAGTCCTAAAGCCCAAGCTCAAAGTCTTTGAAGGGCAGCACTTAGTCCTCAGTCCAGGTGACGAACCCGAGACCAGTTGGGTGGCGCAGGACATCGAGGTGCCGGTGATCTACGAAGACGAGGATTTGATCATCGTGGACAAGGCCATCAACCAGGTCGTTCATCCCGGGGCGGGTAACCCAGGTGGCACGCTGGTCAATGGGCTTCTGCATCGATACCCCGAATTGGAAACGCTGCCGCGCTGCGGGATTGTTCACCGGATTGATAAAGACACCTCGGGTTTGCTCGCTGTGGCGCGTTCAGAACGGGCGCACAAGTCGCTCACCCGTCAGCTTCAAGATCGCAGCATGGGGCGCGAATACTGGTGCATTGCATTGGGGGAGATTCGTTTTGCGGGGCAGGTCGATGCACCAATCGGCCGGCACCCAACCCAACGAACTAAAATGGCCGTGGTGGGCTCTGGGCGTGAATCTTTGACCTACTATGACATTGAAGATCGCTATCCCGGAGCCACAGAATTGTCCGTGACGCTGGCAACAGGTCGGACCCATCAAATTCGCGTCCATATGGCGCACATCGGTCATCCCTTGCTCGGCGATCCACTGTACGGCGGCAATCGCCCGTTGCCCTCGAGTGTGCCGAACGAGCTTAAAGCGCTTCAGCAGCGCTTGACCCGTCAGGCGCTGCATGCCCGCCGGCTGTCGCTGATTCACCCGGCAGATCATGAAGTGCATGAGTGGGAATCGCCATTGCCGGCAGATTTGGCCGAGGCGCAGGCCATTTTGGAGGCCTTGTGATTGAGCTGAAATTGCCAGCCGGGGTGCGAGGTGTCATGACCACTCGTTCGGGAGGAATTTCCAAAGGCCAATACGCCAGTAATAATCTGGGTGCCCATGTTCAGGACGACCCAGTGAAAGTGGAGTTTAACCGGGCTCGTTTGACGGCACGCTTGGGTGTGCCTTTGGCGTGGATGAATCAGGTCCACGGCCACCAATGCGCCTATCGAACCGCGCCGGATAATGTCCCCACTGCTGATGCTCAGTGGACCGATCAAAAAAACATCGGATTGACGGTGGGTGTCGCAGATTGTCTGCCAGTCGGCTTGGCCCAGTCCGATGGCCAAGCTATCGCGGTGGCCCATGCAGGCTGGCGAGGTTTGGCCGAAGGCGTCATAGAAAGTGCTTTAGAGCCGTTGCAGGGCGATGTAGTTGCCGTGCTGGGCCCGTGTATTGGTCCCGGCGCTTTTCAAGTGGGGCCCGAGGTGCGTGAGGCCTTTGTCGAACAAAACCCGGCGTGGTCACATTTCTTTTTGCCGGATTTGGGTGACCGGTTTCTGGCCAATTTGCGGGGGTTGGCTCTGGCTCGCTTATCCGATCTAGGAGTCCAAGTGGTTCATGACTTGGATCAATGCACCGTCAGCGATCCAGATACCTGGTTCAGTTACCGCCGTGAGGCGCCGGGCGGGCGCATGGCGATGGTGCTATGGCGTGCTTGAATCGCGCTGATCCGTACCCACTTTTCATTCGCAACCAGGGAGAATTGCTATGCGAATGGAAAAGCTCACGACGACGCTTCAAACCACACTCGGTGAGGCGCAATCTTTGGCCGTAACGGCCGGACACAGCAACCTAACTCCAGCGCACCTGTTCATGGCTTGGTTGAGCGACGCTCAAGCCGGAATGACCAGTTTGATTGCGCGTTCCGGCGCCCGAGTAGACCAATTCAAACCCGCCATCCAAGCCATTTTGGATGGCAATGCGCGTCTCTCAAACCCTGACGGCCAGATATCGGTCAGCCAAGGCTTCGCCCGCGGCTTCAATCGAGCCGAGCAGTTGGCCAGCCAATGGGGCGATCAATTCATCGCCAGTGAAACCCTGTTATTGGCCATGATTGATGATTCAGACATTAACCGAGTCTTCCGTGAGGCCGGTGGCGACAAAGCTGCGCTGGAATCAGCGATTAAAAATGCCCGGGGCAGCGATAAAATCATGGACCAAAACGCCGAGGAGGTGCGGGGGGCACTGGAAAAATATTGCACCGACCTGACCGCTCGGGCCGCTAACGGAAAGTTGGATCCTGTGATCGGTCGTGACGAGGAAATTCGCCGAGCGGTTCAGGTGCTCCAGCGCCGGACCAAGAACAACCCGGTCTTGATTGGTGAGCCGGGGGTGGGTAAGACCGCCATTGTCGAGGGCCTTGCTCAGCGCATCGTTAATGGAGAAGTTCCCGAGGGCCTAAAAAGCAAACGCGTATTGGCGCTCGACATGGGCGCGCTGATCGCCGGTGCCAAGTATCGTGGCGAGTTTGAGGAGCGACTCAAAGGCGTCTTGAATGAGTTAGCCAAACAAGAAGGCCAAATCATCCTCTTTATCGACGAGCTACACACCATGGTCGGTGCGGGCAAGTCCGAGGGCGCGATGGACGCGGGAAATATGCTCAAACCGGCCTTGGCTCGCGGCGAGCTGCATTGCTTGGGTGCAACCACGCTGGATGAATATCGTCAGTACATCGAAAAAGACGCCGCGCTCGAACGTCGCTTCCAAAAGGTGCTGGTCGACGAACCCAGCGAAATTGACACCATCGCCATCCTTCGAGGCCTAAAACCCAAGTACGAATTGCACCATGGCGTTGATATTACCGATGGTGCCGTCATTGCCGCGGCCAAGCTCTCGATGCGTTACATCACGGATCGACAACTGCCAGATAAAGCCATCGATTTGATCGACGAGGCCGCCAGCCGTATCCGCATGGAAATGGACTCCAAGCCTGAGCGTCTGGACCGGCTCGACCGTAAGCTGATTCAGCTTAAAATCGAAAACGAGGCGCTGAAAAAAGAAACCGATGCCGACGCCAAGGCCCGTCAACAGCAGTTAGAGCAAGACATCGATACCCTGGCGCGCGAGATCGCCGATTTGGAAGATATCTGGACGCGCGAAAAATCCGCGACCCAGGGCACCCAAAGCATCAAAGAACAGATCGATGCCGCACGAACAGAACTGGAAGCCGCGCAGCGTGCCGGTGATCTTAGTCGGATGTCCGAGCTGCAATACGGCACCCTTCCGGATTTGGAAAAACAATTATCTGCAGCCGAGGCCGGCGAGGGCGTCGAGATGACGCTCATTCGTTCTCGGGTAGGTGAAGAAGAAGTGGCTGAGGTCGTCAGCCGCTGGACCGGTGTGCCGGTCAGTAAAATGCTCGAGGGTGAGCGCGATAAGCTCCTCCGCATGGAAGAAGAATTGCACCGCGCCGTGGTCGGCCAGGCGCAGGCGGTGCAAGCGGTTTCTGATGCCGTCCGACGAGCGCGCTCAGGTTTGTCGGATCCTAATCGCCCAAACGGCTCATTCCTGTTCCTTGGCCCGACCGGAGTCGGCAAGACCGAACTGTGCAAGTCGTTAGCCAAGTTCTTATTTGATACCGAGGAATCCATGACTCGGGTGG
>JASFWN010000118.1:0-3844 GCA_050049295.1 Pseudomonadales bacterium | reverse complement strand
GTGGCCGATGACTGGAACCTGACTGTGGGTGATGTCGTGGATGGCCAAGCGTATCAAGTTCGTGTTCATCGGCCGACACCGCGGCAGGTTGAGTTGGTCTCTCGGCGCATTAGCCCGGAGAGCAATTCACCGGCTCGAGTGATTTACGTTCGCGACGTGACCCATCAAAAAGAGGTGGATCGCATGAAATCCGAGTTCCTCTCAACGGCGGCACATGAGCTGAGGACGCCGCTGTCCAGCGTATACGGTTTTAGTGAATTGCTGTTGTCGGTGGATTATGACCCTGAAACCCGCCGGGAGCTGACGGAAACGATTCATCAGCAATCCGCTCGTCTAACTCAGTTGATTGATGAGTTGTTGGATCTAGCACGAATTGAAGCTCGGGCAGGCAAAGATTTCTTTATCAAAGAACGGGATATGAAGGGATTCCTCACCCAATTGGCAGAGCACTACCTGCCGCCTGTTCCAGGCCGAGATTTATCGATTGAGTTGCCCAACGCTATTCCATTGGTCGCCTTTGACGACAACAAATTGACCCAAGCCGTGAGCAACATTCTGAACAATGCGTTCAAGTACAGCCCCGAAGGAGGCGCCGTTGAATTGTCGGCTATTCTTGAAGGCTCAAGAGTCGGTATTCAGGTCCGCGACCAAGGGTTGGGTATGTCTCAAACCAGTATTGATCATATCTTTGATCGATTTTACCGAGCCGATCCGAGCTGTAACATTCCAGGCTCGGGTCTGGGTATGGCGGTGGTCAAAGAAATCATGGACGTACATGGTGGGGAAATCGAGATTCACTCGACACCGGGCGAAGGCACTCGAGTAATCCTTTGGCTAGAACGAGCTTAACGCGGCGCTTCTAGCCAGCCAAAGTGGGCGTACAGTCGTGACAGTCCACCCATCAGTAAAGCCCAAATAACGCTCAACAGCCCCAGAGTCAGCCAAAGGCCATGGCCAAATTCAACCGCGCCAAAACGATAACCCGCGAAGTAACTTAAGGGGCCGGCAATCGCACCCAACAGCATCGCAACCGGAGTTTGTTTCATTGCCCAGCGCAGCGAGTGTTCAAGCGTACAGCCAAAGCAGGCCCAAAGTAGAATCAACCAAGCCGGAATCCAAGGCACTTCAGGTGTGAAGATAAACCAGCCTTGATGCGTCAAAATGCCATCAATCAGCGTGCCGATAATCATAACAATGGTCACACGCCGGGCCTCGTCAGCCTGCGGCATAAACAAGAAATGCAAGGCCAAAAACAGCAGGGCAACGCCGTGAGTCCAAGGGTCGCGAATGATGACCAGGAGCGCCCAAATAATGTTAAAGCCCAGCGCATTGACCAGAAACTTAGTGCGGCTGATGCCGCCAAGCTGGTTTGCGCTCATAATGGACTGTAGGTCGTTTGTGCCGGGGATTTAGGTGCCGCCAATAGCAAGTGGCTCAGGCCGAGTTGGCGCTCTGCAAATCCGCCTTCGCAGTAGGCCAAGTAGTAACGCCACATCCGCTGGAAACGCTCGTCATATCCCAGCCGGGAAATCTCGTCGATTTGGTTGTCAAACCGCTCCCGCCAATGAGCCAGAGTGCGCGCGTAATGCTCGGCATAGTCTTCAAGTTGTACCAAGCGCATGTCGGTGGCTTCGGCTACGGACTTCATCATGGCGCTGACGCTGGGAATAAAGCCGCCGGGGAAAATGTATTTTTGAATGAAATCCATGCTTTTGAGTGCCTGCTTGTAGCGGTGATCTACAATGGTGATGGCTTGGATCAGCATTAAACCTTCTGGCTTGATGAGGCTGCGGCATTTTGAGAAAAAGGTGTCGAGGTATTGATGGCCAACGGCCTCAATCATCTCAACACTGACGAGCCGATCGTACTGCCCGTCCAGATCCCGGTAGTCTTTCTTTAATAAGGTGATTTGGTCTTCAAGTCCGGCTTTGGCAATACGCTGTGCGGCAAAGTCATGCTGAGCATCGCTGATGGTCGTGGTGGTGACCTTGACGCCATAATTTTGTGCCGCGTGGATAGCCAAGCCGCCCCAGCCTGTACCGATCTCAACCAGGTGCATGCCAGGCTTTAGCCCTAGTTTTTGACAAATGACATCAAGCTTATGAGTCGCCGCTGTTTCTAGCGGTGCATCGTGTCGAGGGTAAACCCCAGAGGAGTACATCATCTTGGGATCCAGAAAACGCTCAAATAGATCGTTGCCTAAATCGTAATGGGCCAGGATGTTCTTACGGGAGTTTTCCTTGGTATTGCGATTGAGCCAATGTGCGAAACGGCGAAGTGGCGTGAGTGCGCGAGTGACGCCACCGTCCAATTTGTCTAGCACTTGAATGTTGCGAACAAACAACCGGGTCAAGGAAGCCAGGTCCTCGACTTCGAGCGAACCGTCCATATAGGCCTCAGCAGCGCCCATCGCGCCTTGCAGAGCTACATCGGCCCAGGCTGATGGATCCCGGATGTCGACCCTGGCCTTAAGCGAGGTGTCCATCGGATCACCAAAGTGATGGCAATTCCCGGACTCCCAAATTTCCAGGTGCCCAAAACGCAGCTCGCTCATCAACTTGATGCAGGCGTTGCGACATTTGCGCTCGATCAGCGTGCCATTCAGGGCCGTCTGTGGGAGGTGCTCTAGCGTTCGGCTCATTATTTTTTTAACTCCGCTGGGTAGGGTTGGTAGGGCAGTCCTTTGCACCAGAGTTTTAGCGCCTGCCAGTAAATACCGAAGAGGGTAATTAGCGGCATCGCTTTTTGTCCTAGGTAGTCCTTTACCGTGGGACTTTCAATGCTTTGCAGTTTAAATCCCGCACATAGAATGGGCGATTCGTTCTGATCCAAATCGAGGTGTAATTGGAAGTCCTCTGCCGGCCATCTGGCCTGAATACGATAAGACTGACCGGCTGGATTGAAGGGTGAAACATGAAAGGTTTTCTCCCATGCCTGTTGCACCTCCTGTTGACCGGTCAACCAGTACAGAGTTCGCTCCCGCCAGGGTGTATTGCGAACCTCTAACACCATAGCACTGGGCTGCTGATGGGCGTCGTGCAAGTAATACACACTCAAAGGGTTGAAGCCGAGTCCCCAAGTAGGCGGCTGCGCGAGCATCCAGACCGGGCCTTGCATATCTAGGTTCCGCTCTTCAGCCAAGGCTTCCAGCTTGTCCAAGATAGGCTGGTCGTGTCTGTCCAAATGATGCGTAGATTTAAAGGGTTGTTCCTGGCGTAAATCTGCCACGGTGTACCAAGCTGGATACCGAAACTGGTGCTTCAGCGGGTTGAGTCGCTGATGGTAAATAGTGCCCCTTAGCCTCCGGATCATGCCGTCTCCAAAACTCGAAGGTTGGCAAGGTGGGCATCTAATGCCTGAGCGGCTTCGAGTCCTGTCGAGTGCCCGTCCTCATGAAACCCATTGCGTCCCCAGGCACCGGCTAACACGATCGGGCTGTTGCGATTCACTTCAGCCAGTTGTGCCTGAGCCGCTGGCGATTGAGGGCCAAACTGTGGATGTGAGTAATTAAACCGTCTGAGTTCCTTTGCGGGATCGATCCGCTGGTCTGGATTTACAGTGACAAAGAAATCTGGCGTACCTTCCGGCATGCACTGTAGCTCATTCATCCAGTAGGTCAGAACGGGCGCATCGGGGCGCTGGGTCTGCAAACGGTAGTTCCAAGCGGACCAGCAGGATTTAAGCCGGGGCATTAACGAAGCATCCTGGTGCAACACCACGGTATTTTCTAGGTACGGTACGGCACTTAGCACCTCGCGTTGTTTAGCACTGGCCGCGGGTAACATCGCCAGGGCTTGATCGCTATGACAAGCCAGCACGACGCCATCAAATTCGTATGACTTCC
>JASFWN010000087.1:0-4791 GCA_050049295.1 Pseudomonadales bacterium | reverse complement strand
GATTAAGCCGGGGGCTCGATATGGGGATCCGGATCGGCGTTTTTCTGTGGGTATTGGATGTGAAGCCAAGTATGCCGATCAGATTGTCTATGCCGATGGCCTCAACATGGAGGAGCATGGGCAGGCAGTTGAAATTGGCCCAGGGTGTCGTCATTGCTTGCGCCCGAATTGCCCGCAACGGGCCTTTCCACCCCTAGGTCGCCAGCCGGATGCAGACATTCATCAGCGTGCCCGCATCCCGCTGCGTTGGAACGATTAAACGTCTAGATCGATCCAAATAGGACAATGATCCGATGGTTTCTCCATTCCTCGGATGTCG
Organism: Pseudomonadales bacterium; assembly: GCA_050049295.1. Taxonomy (GTDB): domain Bacteria; phylum Pseudomonadota; class Gammaproteobacteria; order Pseudomonadales; family Litorivicinaceae; genus Litorivicinus. Next base: position 4,472 of record JASFWN010000087.1, on the reverse strand, counting down.
TAACTGATGCCTGCGTCTTTGACCTTGTCTGCCAGCGATGCACTGATTAGATGGTGATCAATACGAAGTCCACGCTTTGGCGTGTCTTCAAAGCCGCGGCTGCGGTAATCAAACCAAGAAAACTTATCGTCTTTGGTGGGGTTAAGTACTCGGTAGGCATCAACCAGTCCACGCGCCTTCAGCGCGTCATACCACTCACGCTCTTCCGGCAAAAAGCTGCATTTACCCTGTTTTAACCAGCGTTGACGGTTGGGTTCACCAATACCAATATCGATGTCCTCAGGCGAGATATTAAAATCGCCCATGATGACCAATGGATTGTTTTCATCGCGGCTATCAATTTCAGCCATCAAATCGGCATAGAATTTTTCTTTCGCGGGGAATTTTGTCTCGTGCTGGCGTGACTCACCCTGAGGGAAATACCCGTTTAATACACTCAGAACACGCCCGTCTGCCATGGGGTAATCCGCCATAATCATGCGTTTTTGAGCGGCTTCGTCGTCCGTGATCCAACCTTTGCGCACCGCCAACGGCGCTTGTTTGGAAAACATTGCGACACCGTAATGGCCTTTTTGACCGTGGATATCCATTTGATAGCCCAGGTGCTCAAAGACTTCGAAGGGAAATTGGTCGTCATGCACCTTGGTTTCTTGAAAACCAATAACGTCGGGGTTGAGTTGTTCAACCACGGCTTCAACCTGGTGTGGGCGGGCACGGACGCCGTTGATGTTAAATGAAACGATGCGCATGGGATTCCTCTCTTGATTCTGGTCCGGAGTCTAATGCATTGTCGAGGTATCGGGCAGAGTAGGTGAGTCAAAACCCATAATGATTGTGCTAATACGTCACGGAGAAGCGGAACCTTATTCGGGACAGGATTCGTCACGACCACTCACCGAGAGGGGGCGGGAACAAGCGAATCTGACTGGGCGTTGGTTGCGTGAGCAAAATTTGCTGATCTCACACATCGTTGCCAGTCCATACCTTCGTGCTCAGCAAAGCGCTCAATGTGTTGCGGACAGTCTCGAGTTGGATGTGGTGACGGTCCGCGACATCACTCCAGATACCAGCGAGGCTGCGGCTGAAGCGGCTTTGGCTGATCACATGGGCGCCGTCGTTTGCTTCCATCAGCCCATTCTGGGTCGTTTACTGCATCGTTGGACCGGGCAACGGGTGAGCGTAAACACAGGGGCAGGTTTTGTTTTGCATGGGGATCTGTTGGCGCCTGATTGGATGTCGTTGAGAACACAATTTGATCCCAGTTAGTTTTGCCACACCACAATTAACGCTGGCCGGCCTCAAGATGGGCGCGGGCGAACCTATCGTCGGTTTGCACGGCTGGTTGGATAATGCCGCGACCTTCGCGCGATTAGGGCCGCAATTAGATGGGCAATTGACGGCACTGGATCTGCGTGGTCACGGTCATTCCGAGCATGTTAATGGTCCTTGCAACATTTGGGATTCACTGAGCGATGTATTGGCAGTCCTTGAGCAGATCGACCAACCGGTTCATCTGTTGGGGCATTCTATGGGGGCTGGCATCGCGACATTATTCGCCGGGTGTTTTCCAGACCGAGTGCGTTCGCTTAATTTGATTGAAGGCTTTGGCCCTTGGGTCGAGACTGAGTTGAGCCCTCGGGATGAGCTGCGACGGGCCGCCAGAGCTGCACAGAAACCGCGCGGCAGGCCACGTCCTTTTGCCACCATTGATCAGGCTGCACAGATTCGATCTATAAAAGGCGTGACACCGGTAACCGCCGAGGCAATCCGCCCGGTGGTCGAACGTGCATTGGCCCACAGTGAGGCGGGTTACGTTTGGCGATCGGATCCCTGGTTGAAAGTGCCGAGCTCACTGAAAATGACCGAAACTCAGGTTCAAAGTTGTTTAGATTCGATCCGCTGTCCGGTCAAAATTGCGTTGGGTAACGAGGGAATGTTGAATCACTCGGCGATGTTTCAAGGACGTTTATCGAAAGTCCCCCAGGCCGAGGTAAGAACCTTTGTTGGGGATCATCACCTACACCTCTACCCGGATGCCGCTGATTCTATTGGGCAATGGTTCAATGAAGGTTTGATATCAGGGGGGTAAAGCGGGCGATGTAACCTTGAATTCTCATCGGTCGCATACAGGATATCACTATGAAATGGCTTACTTCGTTTTGGGTATTGTTGGCGATGCCCGCCCTCGCGTTAGAGATTGAATTACCCCCCCGTGCTGAATTGATCGATCGGGCCGATGATGCGGTGACTGAGTATCGGATACCTTTGTCACCAGTCCAGCAGGCCAGTCAACAACTGCGCATTGATGATATGGCCGTGATCAGTGGAACTCGGTCGCGATGGCTGATTAAGTTTCCTCGCGGCTCGCAACTGGATGCTGCCTACCAACGGCTTCGGCTCGATCAATCTACCTTTGAATGCAAGGGTCGCGCCTGCGGACGCTCCAATCTTTGGGCCAATACATTGTTTGGTGTCAGTCAGTTATACGGACGCGACCGGAATCAGCGGTATCAGGTTCTAAAACTCGATCAAGGATATCGACTGCTCTACGTGATTGAACGCGGCAACAAAGATATTTTCGCCCTCGTCGAGCAAGTGGTGCCTGCTGCCTTAGCGCAGCCGGTTTACGAATTGACTGGGGTCTTTGACGACCAAGATCGCCTGCAGGCTTTGGACATTGAACAGATCCGGAGCTGGACTCAATCCTCACCCGAACGTCGTTGGCAACTGCAAGTGCAACTGAATGATGATCAGCCCTATGAGCGGCTGCGTCAGCGCTCTGCCAATCGTGCGAACCAGTTGAGTCAGGCACTGGCCGACCAAAGCCTGGAAATTCGAGACCTGGGGCCAGGTACAGATAGCCGGATTGTATTGATCGGTTTCTAAACTAATGGTGCATGGCATCATTCAATAAAAGATCGATAATTTTGTCATGCCGTCCATGACTACCCAGGTGCCGGACTTACAGCCGGATGCCGTGATCGATTTTTGGTTTCGGGATTCAGATACTCGAACCCTGAAAACAGCTGAGGCCCTAAACCGGCTATGGTTCAGTGGGGGCGCCGTGCTGGACGAGGCCATTCGCGCACAGTTTTACACAGCCATTGAAAAAGCCTTAGCCGGCGGGTTTAAAGATTGGGAATGCGAATCCGAAGCCCGCTTGGCACTCATTGTGATCTTGGACCAATTTACCCGCCAAGCATTCCGAGGCACGGTACGCGCCTTTGTCGGTGATCCACGAGCCATTCGCCTGGCCAAGTCCGGCTGGGATAAAGGGTACTTCGACACCTTACCGGCGATGATGCAAGCGGCAGCGCTGATGCCGTTGCAGCATTCAGAGCGGCTGGAAGATCAACAGCTCAGCGTGGCGCGCTTTACTGAACTGGCCCAGCGTTTTCCCGATGTCTCAGTTTTGAATGGTTTTGTGAATTCTGCGCAAAAGCATCACGATATCGTGGCGCGATTCGGACGCTTCCCTCATCGCAATTCTGTAATGGGCCGAGCCAGCACCACCAGTGAAGAGCTTTACTTGTCTCGGGCTAACCGATTCGGCCAATAAGATTATTTTTCGGTCAATTCTGGCGGTAACTTCAGATCCATAGTTGGGAACGGAATACCCACGCCTTGTTCATCAAATGCCAATTTGACCTTTTCGTTCAGATCGAACAGTACCGGCCAGTAATCAGCCGTTGCGACCCAAGGCCGTACAAACAAGTCGACACTGCTATCGTTGAGTGCGCCGACGGCGATCACGGGTTCTGGGTCGCGCAAGATGCGGTCATCCGCTGCCAACAGGCCTTCGAGAATTTGCTTGGCCAATCGAATATCCGCGTCATACGCAATTCCGTAAATGAGATCGATACGGCGGGTGTCTTTGGCCGAGTAATTGATAATGTTGCCAGAGTAGATCGAACCATTGGGTAAGATCACTTCACGGTTATCGCCGGTGCGTAACGTGGTGGAAAAAATACTGATGTTCTCAACGATTCCACTGGTGCCTGCAGCCTCAATGAAGTGGCCCTGACGGAAGGGCTTAAATGCCAGGAGCATGATCCCGGCGGCAAAATTAGCCAGCGAGCCCTGCAAGGCTAGACCAATGGCTAGGCCGGCTGCACCGATCACGGCGACCAGCGAGCTGGTTTGCACGCCCAATTCGCTGAGTGCCGCGATCACAACGATCGTCAGCGCCAACCCATAGACCGTATTGCCGATAAAGTGGGCCAGCATGGGGTCGGCATTCTTGTTTCGATTGAGTAGTTTGATTGCGAGTTGACTGACGCCTCGGGCTACCGCTCGGCCGACAAAGAATATCAATATCGCAATGAGCAGGTGGATGCCGAAAGGTTGCACGTGGGTCTGAAATAACTGGGCCGGGTTGATTGTGCTCAGATCCATGAATTTTTCCTTGTCGCTTTAATGCCTTATACCTCAAGCCAGATTCCCGGTGATAGCACTGACTGGACAAAAGTCGG
>JASFWN010000086.1:0-4799 GCA_050049295.1 Pseudomonadales bacterium | reverse complement strand
TCAGCGCGTATTGCGAGAATCGGAAGATCACCAACTGGCCATTGCGCCGGGTCACGTCATTGAATTCCGTTATGGACGTGATCTGCTTTGGGACGATCGTTTCTTGGACGAGCACCCCAACGGCCTTAGCTTCGAGGCTTTCGATGAACAAGGTCAGTCGCTGTTGGCTCAGACCTATTTCTCGATCGGCGGCGGCTTTGTTAAGCGACAGGACGAGATCGGCGACGTTGACGCGGATGACGTGGCTGTGCCTTACTGTTTTGAGAGCGGGAAAGAGCTGCTAAAGCTGTGCAACCAGCAGGGGCTGAGCATTTCACAGTTAATGCGTGCCAATGAGCTGGCCCTTCGCTCGAAAGAGGCTTTGATCGATGGTTGTCAGTCGCTCTACGACACCATGCAGTCCTGCATTGAATCCGGCATCGACACTCCCGGAATTTTACCGGGCGAGTTGGGCGTTAAACGCCGTGCTCCAGCCCTGCATAAAAGTCTGACCTCGGGCCAACGGAAAAATATGATTTCACTGGGCTTCTCCGGAATGGAGTGGGTCAACTTGTTTGCGCTGGCGGTCAACGAAGAAAACGCAGCGGGCGGGCGCATGGTGACGGCGCCGACCAATGGGGCGGCAGGGATCGTGCCGGCGGTATTGATCTGGTACATGCGCTTCAATCCAGGTGTTCGAGAGTCTGATGTGGTCGATTTCTTATTGGCGGCGGCTGCGGTCGGTTCGCTGTGTAAAAAGAACGCCTCAATTAGCGGCGCGGAAGTCGGCTGCCAAGGTGAGGTGGGATCGGCATGTTCGATGGCCGCTGCCGGATTGTGCGAAGTCTTAGGCGGTACGCCGGAACAAGTTGAGTACGCAGCGGAAATTGGGTTAGAACATAATCTTGGGTTGACTTGCGACCCGATTGGCGGACTGGTTCAGGTGCCCTGTATTGAACGTAATGCAATTGCTGCGGTAAAAGCCATCAACGCAGCGAATATGGCTCTGCAGTCAGACGGTCGCCATTTTGTCTCGTTGGACGACGCGATCACAACGTTGCGCGAGACCGGCAAAGACATGCAGGAAAAGTACAAAGAAACCTCGCGCGGCGGATTGGCAGTGAATGCCATGGCAGTCAGCCAAGTCGAGTGTTAGGAGAACACATGAATATACCTCTGGTGGATTTGGATCGAGTTCAAGACAGTATCGAAAACGCCCGCGGCATGCCAAATCGTTACTACACCGATTTAGACGCGTACGCCGAGGAGCGCGATGCATTGTTTGCCGATCAATGGGCTTGTGCGGCCTTTGCGAGTGACGTACCTGAAGCTGGATGTGTGTACCCGGTCCAGTTGGCCGGCATGCCGTTGCTGGTGGTGCGCGACAAACAGGACACCATCCGTGTGTTTCATAATGTCTGCAGTCACCGAGGTGTGAAACTGGCTGAACAGCCTGAAAAACTCGCGGGCATGCTGTGCTGTCCTTACCACTCCTGGACCTACGATTTGACCGGTAAGCTGATCGCCACGCCGCATGTGGGCGGCGTTGGGCAGCACAAGGTCGAGGGGCTGGCCTGCGAAGAGCACGGATTAAAAGAAATCCGCTCAACGATTTGGATGGGTTTGATTTTTGTTGATCTAACCGGAAATGCAGGTGATTTCGAAGACCGCTTGGCCCCGTTGTACGCCCGTTGGGATGAATTTTTCCCGTCACGCCAGTACGACATGCTCGAGGCAGATCCTGAATCAGGTTCCTGGGAGCTCGAGTTAAATTGCAACTGGAAGCTGGCGGTTGAGAACTATTGCGAGGCCTATCATCTGCCCTGGATCCATCCGGCGCTGAATACCTATTCCAAGCTGGAAGACCATTACAACATCGTGGACGAAAGTTTCTCTGGACAGGGCAGCCATGCCTATCGTCTGAGTGATTTTGAAGGCTACAAGTTGCCTACGCTGCCAGGTTGGCCTGAAGCTCGACAGCACAACGCCGAGTACATCAGTCTGTATCCCAACGTTCTGCTGGGTCTGCAGGCTGATCATGCATTTGCCATGATTTTGTTGCCTCAGGGTCCTGAAAAAACGATTGAACGGTTGCGTTTGTATTATATGCCCGGCGTGGTCGGACAATCCGAAACGGCAACCGCACGGCAATCGGTGCTGGATGCTTGGCAAGAAGTCTTTACCGAGGACGTGGGCGTGGTCGAAGCCATGCAACGCGGCCGACACTCCCCAGGATTCGATGGCGGGAAATTCTCTCCTGTAATGGATCCGCCGACCCATGCATTTCACAAGTGGGTGGCAAACAAATTACAACAACACCATGAGGATGCGCGCTGATGGCTGCGAATAATCTGCACGACGATTTGATCGTGATTGACGGCTTGGTTATTGCCAAGTGGGACCGCGAACTGTTTGAAGACATGCGGAAGGGCGGTCTGACTGCGGCCAGCTGCACGGTTTCGGTTTGGGAAGGTTTCCAGGCGACCGTGAACAACATCGGCGACATGAACAAGTTGATCGACGAGAACAGCGATCTGGTCATGAAAATTCGCACGACGGCGGATATCCAAGCGGCTAAAGAGGCGGGTAAAACCGGCGTGATGATGAGCTTCCAGAACGCGCATGCGTATGAAGATCAGCTCAGTTACGTTCAAGCCTTTAAGGATCTGGGCGTGGGTATCGTTCAGATGTGCTACAACACTCAAAACTTGGTCGGCACAGGCTGTTACGAGCGTGACGGCGGCTTGTCCGGCTTTGGGCACGAAGTCGTGGCAGAAATGAATCGGGTGGGCGTGTTGTGCGATCTGTCGCATGTCGGTTCCAAGACCAGCGAAGAAGTCATCCTGGCCTCTAAGAAACCGGTGACCTACAGCCACTGCTTACCCAGCGGTCTAAAGGAACACCCTCGCAATAAATCCGACGATGAGTTGAAGTTCATTGCGGATCACGGCGGTTTCGTCGGCGTTACTATGTTCACGCCCTTCATGAAAAATGGCATTAACTCAACCATTGACGACTACGTCGAAGCGATCCAATACGTCTACAACATCGTTGGTGAGGATGCGATCGGTATCGGCACCGACTTTACTCAGGGCCATGGCTTTGACTTCTTTGAGTGGCTGACCCACGACAAAGGTTACGCACGTCGTTTGACCAAGTTCGGCAAAATTGTGAACCCCAAAGGCATCCAGACCTTAGGTGAGTTTCCTAATTTGACACAAGCGCTGTTAAAAGGTGGCTTCACCGAGCGCCAGACCGCCAAAATCATGGGTGAAAACTGGGTCAATCTATTGAAAGACGTTTGGTTGGAGAACGAGCAATGAGTTCACACGCCCCTGAAATGCCCATCCTGGTAGACGATGAAACCGGTGTGTGGACAACCGATGGCCTGCCCATGTTGTATGTGCCGCGTCATTTCTTCGTGAACAATCACGTGGCGGTCGAGGAAGCCTTGGGCGCCGATGTGTATGCCGAGGCACTGTATAAAGCTGGTTATAAAAGTGCTTATTTCTGGTGTGAAAAGGAAGCAGAAACCCACGGAATTGAGGGCGATGCAGTGTTTTTGCACTACATGAAGCGTTTGTCACAGCGCGGCTGGGGCATCTTCACGACAGAGCATCTAGATATTGAGGCCGGCACGGCCCGAGTTCGATTAGACCACTCTGCTTTTGTGTATCAATTAGGCAAGGTCAATCGTAAGGTCGACTACATGTATACCGGCTGGTTTGCTGGCGCGATCGATCAGATCGCCAAAGCGCAGGGTTTTGATGTTCAAACGGTCGCGGTTCAAACCCAATCGGCGGCGGAAGTCGGATGTGATTTCGGACTGTTTGAAGTCAGTCCGAAGTAAGAAGATCCGGACGGGCGCCCTTAGGCGTCCGTTTCATCAGCATTCGATCGGGTTTGTGCATCCATCGAGGCATCCCGTTTCTTCTTTCGGGCCACCGATGGCGATTCACCAAAGAAGTCTTTGAAACAGGTGCTGAAATGTGAGCTGGATACAAAGCCACAGGCCAGCGAAATTCGAGTGATGGAATCCGAGGTTTGCATGAGCAAACGCTGAGCCTCGGCCAAGCGAAGTTCAAAATAATAACGCGAAGGCGAGGTGCCCAGGTGGGCCTGGAATAACCGCTCGACCTGCCGCCGTGACAGATCCACACAGCCGGCGAGTTCCTCGCTTGATAATGGCTCCTCGATATTCGCCCGCATTAACTGAATCAATGTTCGCAGCGTTTCTGGCAGGCTTGGATCGTTCTGCAACATGCTGCTGGCGTTGGTTGAGCTGCTGGACAGGCTATCGGGTGCCAAAATTTCACGCACTGCATTGGCGATGCTCTTGTCGCTGACGTCGCCAATCCACTCCAGCATCGCTTCCATGGTGCTGGCCGGTCCTGCCGCCGTTAGGCGTTTTGGACTGCGAGCATGACTGGCGTCGGCCAAACGGACGGTCGGAAATTTTTCTCGTAAAAATGCATGGTTGTCGGGGTGCAGCGCGCAGGGCGACTGATCCAATAATCCTGCTTGGGCCAGAGCGAGTGAGCCGTTCCACAAGCCACCCAACAATAAATCGTGATGGTCTCCCGTACGCAATTTATCGAGTAACGCTACGTCGTAATTCAATGCACTGCGGTAGCCGCCAACCACAATGATGGCATCCAGCCCGCGGCTGTCCGCATCCGTGTTTAAATCGTAAACGGTGCCATCAGTGGTCAAATCAATTGATAGATCGCTGGCGACTTTCGGTTGGTGTATGGCGTAATTGGAGTGACTGAATAAACGACGGTTGGTGACCAAATTCGCGGTGACCAGCGTGTCCACGG
>JASFWN010000085.1:0-4812 GCA_050049295.1 Pseudomonadales bacterium | reverse complement strand
AACGCCTGGCTTGTATTCCTCGGGCGCGTATTTCGATAACGCCGATTGAGAAACGATCTGGCGGACCTGACGCAGACTGTCGGCCGCAATCTTGCGATCTTCCTCGGTGCTCAAATAATTCGGCTGAATCAACGGGGCATCGCGCCAGTTAGAGGATTGGATGACCACCTGTCCGCGGCTGGTTGGATTCAGGTTGCAGACACTGGCGGTAAAGGCATCAAAGGGATGCAGATCCTCACCAAAGGCTTCAAGGCTTAACGGCTGAACGTGATATTCCAAGTTGGCGTGTTCTTTGTCCTCGCTCGAGCGCGTGAAGGCGCCCAATTGACTGGGGGCCATGCTCATGGGGCCTGAGCGCTTAAAGACATATTCCAAGCCAATCTTGGCTTTACCGATCAAGGAATTCGCCATGGTGTTCAGTGTCTTGACGTTCTTAACCTTGTAAACCGCTCGGATTTGCAAGTGATCCTGCAGGTTCTGCCCGACACCCGGCGAATCCAATTTCACCTCGATACCATGCTGCTCTAATAACGCTTTGGGTCCGATACCTGATAATTGCAGTATTTGGGGGGTTCCGATCGCGCCGGCGCAACTGACGATTTCTTTGACGGCAGTCACGTGGACGGTCTGGCCCGCCCGATTGACCCAGACGCCCTCACAACTCAAATCTTGGATATCCAGCTTTTCGACTTGAGACTCGGTCCAGACGGTTAAATTGGGACGCGATAACACGGGTTTCAGAAAGGCTTTGGAGGTATTCCAGCGCCAACCACTGCGCTGATTCACCTCAAAATAGCCAATGCCCGCATTGTCGCCCTTGTTAAAGTCATCGGTTTTCTCGATGCCTGCCTGAACGGCCGCCTCGGTGAACGATCCCAGGATCTCCCAACTCAAGCGCTGCTTTTCAACCCGCCACTCGCCGCCATGTCCATGAAGTGACTGATAGGCCTCACGGTCAGCGTCCGACAAATCCGAATCAGCATCCAAACGGTAATGGTTTTCATGTGCCTTGAAGTCGGGTAAGCACTGATCCCAAGCCCAACGGTCATCGCCCGTCTGGTCAGCCCAGCTATCGTAATCCCTGGCCTGCCCGCGCATGTAAATCATCCCATTGATCGACGAGCAACCGCCTAGCGTCTTGCCTCGGGGATAGAGTAGCTGACGGCCATTCAGGCCGGCATCCGGCTGGGTTTTAAATAACCAGTCCGTACGAGGGTTTCCGATGCAGTACAGATACCCCACGGGAATATGGATCCAGTGGTAATTGTCTTTTTTACCGGCTTCCAACAGCAGTACCCGGTTATTGGGATTGGCACTCAAACGATTCGCCATCAGACATCCGGCGGAGCCCGCACCGATGACCACGTAATCAAATTCGTGTTGGGACATGTTCTTCCTCGACTGGGACCACTTATTATTTTTTGAACTGTGCCAGTTGCGGACGTCAGGCGCTAATGACGTTTTTCAAACCACAACATAAGAATTACTTATATTTAAGGTGCCAGCAAAAGTCCAGCCATGGCCATCAAAGATGCCCCAATTGATCGATCTATCCAGCGACGTTTGACCGGATCAAACCACAAGCGGATCAAACGATTAACCAGTAGCGCGACCGCTCCAAGATAGATAACGCCCATAATAAAATGAAGACCCGCCAAGACCATGGACTGGACCCACGCAGCCGCAGGATCAATAAACTGAGGCAATAATGCAAAGTAAACCACCATGGTCTTTGGATTCAGCACGTTGGATAAGAATCCCTCACGCATCGAGCGCTCCCATCGAAACTGACCCTTTGAAAGTTCGGGTGCGGCGATGGAATACGACTGAAAACTGGCCCGAAGACTGCTCCACCCCAGCCACGCCAAATACAGGGCACCGGCCATTTTAAGCGCTTGATAAGCCCAGGGCGTGACCGCCAGAAAAGCCGCAATACCCAGTGCCGAGGCGGTGGCATGCACGAACAGGCCACAGCAGATGGCGAACGTGGACACCAACGCATCGGGCAGCCCTCCACGCATGGCGTTGCGCATCACCAGCAAGGTGTCCGCCCCTGGCGCCAAGGTCAGCAGTATGAAGGTGGTCAAAAACGGCAACCATGCAAAGCCGTCAAACAAAAAAGCCATATCAATCCATTACTCGGTAAGCTGGCGTTACCACACGTACAAATGAGGTGCCCAGTGCAAGCACATTTCCAACTGATGGATCGATACAATCGCTGGTTTAACGGGCAATTGCTAGCGGCCTGCAAGGAATTAACCGATAGCCAGCGAAAGCAGGATATGCAGGCCTTTTTTGGATCCATCCACGCGACACTCAATCACATCTTACTGGCGGACAAACTATGGCTGGGGCGGTTCTCTGGGCAACCCTTTGCGGTCACTGGGCTAGATCAGCAACTACATGACGATTTTGACGCCTTGTGTGAAGACCGCCGTCAAACCGATCAGGCGATATCACGCATTGTGTCTGCGACAACAAGTTGGGAATCCAAACTGACCTTTACCGACACCTTTGGCGTGACCCGGGAAATTCCGACGCATCAGGCCATGGGTCACATCTTCAATCACGCCACCCATCATCGCGGCCAGATCACCACGTTGCTCGCACAGCTGGGTGTCGATGTCGGGATTACGGATCTCGCGCGGATGCCTGCTGATTTCGTTTAATCGTTGTCGGATAAAGCCGAACCCGCACCAGCGAGGCGCGAGGCCTCGGTCGCCGGCGCGTAGGTACGATTAGCAAAGATCTCGAGCTTCTTTAGGTGAATAGGCAAGATGTCCGCTCGCTTGAATCTTTCTTTGTTGTCACTGGGTAATGCACTGACGGATAACGTGACTTCGGTACGCCAGCTTTGAGGCCTATCTCGCTGGCAGGCATTGCGAGAGAATTTCATGGAGCACACGCCGTCCGTCATCAGGCATCCTTCACCAGAATCCAATGACAATGCGATGAAGCCTGCGATGAGTTCAGCCCCCACCACACCTTGCATTTGAATGTTCGATTGATCCTGGACACCAAAATCTGCAAGCGACAGCCCGGTCATAATTCCACTTAAAATCCCATGCCGCCCGCTCAGCTCGCCACCTAACCGTTGAGGCGCCAACTCGGCCTCCGGCCAGCCCAAATGCGCGTCCAGGGTGGCCAGCAAACTGGGAAAGGGATCGATACCTTGTTCGAGCAACCAACGCACAGCGCGGCCGGTTTCGTGGGCCGCGCCCCAATTGATGCCAGCGCCCTTGGCCGCTTTTTTTGCCAAGGCTTGAGCTTCATTGAGAGACAGATTCACCGGCCGTAAACCCATTGATCACTAACGCTGGACACCTGATTCAAATAAGGACCGTTGCGGTACATGCAGATCCGCACCCATCGGTCTGAGCGCGGATCAAAACGCGCCGCGCCAAAAAACGACAGCTTGCAGCGCAATAGATCGATGGGCATTAATCCATCACCGGTAGTGTTGTCATAAATCTCCCCATAGGGCGCATCCATCAGCCACTGGAGTCGGGCTAGAGCACCACGATGCTGGGGGTGGGCGAGCAGAAATTCAGCCAGACTACGGTCCAGATAGCCTTGCAAGTCAGCATAGGCCTGCGCGATATCTCGACCCGGCGCCAGCGGCTGCTCGTAGTTTTCAAGCGGCTCATTCTGTCGATCCGCCAAACGAGGTTCGAGCTTCTCTGCCGAGACGTACCAAAGGTGTGATTGGGAGGCCGGTTGACTCCAATCCTTATCGAGCGCCCACTGATATCTCGATTCGATATGGCTCGCCATGACTTGGCATTTCATCCGGCCCTGAATCGCCGGCAAATTGACCTCGTCAGCCGACATTTGTGCAGCGAGATGATCGATTTCCGGATAGGGTTCTAGAATCAATGAGGCCACTAGCTCTTGCGCCTCAAGCCCGCAGCGCTGATCCGTAAAGTCCAACAGGTCTTGCCAGCTCGGTGATGTCTGGTCCATCCAACTCAGACATTGCTCAAGATCTGCCGCCAATTCAGGCAAGCGAGCTTGAATGATCGGATGCGAGGCGGGCCAGTGTTTTAATTCGTCTCGCTGTTGGCTTAATAGCGATCGGACTTGCTGCCAGGCTGATTCTGAAATTGATTCAATCGAGCATACCTGTGCAATCGCCTGTTCACGGGCAGCAATCCAGTTATTCAGCAAGCGTGGATGATTGAGCAAAAACGGCGCCATACCCAAGCCGGTCGAATTACCGATACCCAGCCGTTTAGCCAGATCATCGTCCAGCGCGACCGCGTGCTGAGAATCTTGCAGCCGAGCGGCATGCTCAACCCAATCCCTGGCAAATTGGCGAATCATCAACACCGTTAGCATTTCTGCCTGAAACGGCGCCTGAAACTCAGGGCGATCAGCGATGAACTCACGGTCGCAGGCGCCAAACTTACCCGAGCCATAAACCGCCGTGGTCCGCATCAGATATCCGATCTCGTCGATCATCGAAGCATTGGGTTGCTGGCCCTGTGCTAGCGAGTCACGAACATGATCAAACAGCCGCACGCTCTTATTGGCGCGGGACAGCGTTAATTCTTTTTCCGTGACGCGGCCGGCCTCTTGAACCGGAACATTGGCCGCCAAACGTTTGATATCTGCATCGCTGGGCACACCATCGAACAACGTGAAGGTCGCATCCCATGCCTCGGCAATGACTCGATCCGAGCGCAAGTCATCATCCAAAGTGTGTCCAAAAGCAATCAGGGAGTAAGTACGCTCTGGCCCCTGTGCTTGATAGACCGCCACGCCCTCTGCGCCATCAAATTGCCAAGTCGAACGCTCGAACGTCCATTTCTC
>JASFWN010000083.1:0-4879 GCA_050049295.1 Pseudomonadales bacterium | reverse complement strand
ACGAGCATGGCGAATACGCCGTTCGCGGCAACCTTCTGGATCTTTATCCCATGGGCAGCCAACTGCCCTACCGAGTGGATTTATTTGACGACGAAATAGACACCCTGCGGGCGTTTGATCCTGAGACGCAGCGGACCGTCAACAAAGTCGATCACATTCGAATGTTGCCCGCTCGGGAAGCCGATTTAGACGATGCCGGCATTCGTCGCTTCCGAGCCAACTGGCATGACACCTTCGACGGCAATCCCCGGGAGTGCCCCGTTTACAACGACGTATCTGACGGCCTGCCACCCAGTGGTGTTGAATACTATTTGCCACTATTTTTTGATGGCCTAAGCACCCTATTTGACTACCTTCCGGTCGGCGTGAGGGTGGTCAACGTTGGCGGCGTTGATGATGCCGTACAAAAGTTCTTAGGCGATGTTGAAAGTCGCTACAACAATCTGAAGAACGATCGCCTGCGTCCATTGCTGGCACCCGAAACGCTGTATTTGCGTCAGGAAGTGATCAACCACAATCTCAATCAGTTGGGCCGATTATTTATTGCACCGACTGCACCGGGTAGCTGTGGCATCGCTGAAGTTCCGGTCACTGCCTTACCGGACGTGGCGTTGAACAGTCGTGCTCAGAATCCCCTGTTGCCGTTGTATCAGTTTATTGACCGGCATCCTGGCCAAGTCCTACTGGTCGCCGAATCGGCGGGGCGTTTAGCCAGTTTGCTCGAGCGTTTGGACGGCGCCCATCAACCTGAACGTGTCGAGGCGCTTCACGAGCTACAGGACGAAAAGCTCGCCATCACACTAGGCGGCCTCGATCAGGGACTGATTCACGATTCACTGGCCATCATTCCTGAAGCCGCTTTGATCGGTGCAGCCGTGCCTCAGCGGCGCCAGCGAAAGAAGAACAACATTGTGCCGGATTTGCAGGTTCGGGATTTGTCCGAACTCAAAGAAGGCGACCCGGTTGTGCACGTCGAACATGGCATTGGGCGCTATGCCGGCTTGCAGACCCTAACCGTTGAAAACGACACCCTGGAATTCGTCACATTGGAGTACAAAGGCGGCTCCAAGCTCTACGTCCCGGTCGTTGATTTGGACCTATTGGCTCGCTATGCCGGCGCCGATCCGGACAATGCACCGCACGACAAACTGGGCTCGGATCGATGGAGCAAAGCTCGCCGCAAAGCGGCCGAAGCGGTCCGAGACAAAGCCGCCGAGTTGCTGGATATTTACGCACGCCGAGCCGCCCGCCCCGGCAAGTCTCATGCTCTCAATGAGCTCGAATACCAACGATTCTGCGATGCCTTTCCCTTTGAAACGACACCCGATCAACAAACCGCCATTGATGCGGTTGTGGCAGACCTAAATGCCCCATCGCCTATGGATCGCTTGGTCTGCGGCGACGTAGGGTTTGGCAAAACCGAGGTGGCGCTACGGGCGGCCTTTGTTGCCGTTCAGGCCGGTTATCAAGTCGCGCTATTGGTGCCGACCACACTGCTGGCTCAACAACACTGGGAAAACTTCCGAGACCGATTTGCCGACTGGGCGGTCAATATCGAATTGTTATCGCGGTTTCGCAGCGCCAAAGAAACCGAACAGGTGTTGGCCAGCGCCGAAGCGGGCCAAGTCGATATCTTGGTCGGCACGCATAAGCTGCTGTCCAAGAACATGCGTTTTAAGAATTTGGGGCTGTTGATCATCGACGAGGAACACCGTTTTGGTGTGGCCCAGAAAGAAGCGATCAAATCCTTGCGTAGCGAAGTCGATGTTTTGGCAATGACGGCAACGCCGATCCCCCGAACCCTCAACATGGCCATGTCTGGGCTTCGCGATCTGTCCATCATTGCAACGCCGCCCGCTCGTCGCCTATCTGTCAAAACCTTTGTAAAAAGTTTTGACCTGGCACTGGTCAAAGAGGCCATCCTGCGTGAGCTTTTGCGAGGCGGCCAGGTTTACTACCTTCACAATGATGTGAAAACCATCGAGCGCACCGCGGAGCGCCTGCGTGAGCTGATCCCGGAAGCGCGCGTGGTGGTCGGTCACGGACAAATGCGTGAACGTGAGCTTGAAAAGGTCATGAGCGACTTCTATCACAAGCGTTTCAATGTGTTGGTGTGCTCGACCATCATTGAGACGGGGATCGATGTACCCAACGCCAATACCATTTTGATTGACCGAGCCGATAAATTCGGCCTGGCTCAGTTGCACCAACTGCGAGGCCGGGTTGGTCGTAGCCACCACCAGGCCTATGCCTATTTGCTGACACCGGATCCCAGCGCCCTGACCAGCGATGCCGTCAAACGCCTGGAAGCCATCGGCCTAGCGACCGATCTGGGCGCCGGATTCATGCTCGCGAGCCAAGATCTCGAAATTCGTGGGGCCGGTGAATTGCTAGGCGACCAACAATCCGGCCAGATGCAGACCATCGGATTTAGCTTGTACATGGAAATGCTCGAGGAGGCGGTCAACGCCATTCGAGAGGGCCGTGAACCGGCGTTGGAGAAGCCACTGCGAAGCGGTGTCGAAGTCGACATCAAAGTGGCAGCCCTGATCCCCGACGAGTTCCTGCCGGATGTTCCGGCTCGACTGACCCTATACAAGCGCATTGCCAGCGCCAAATCCGCTGAAGCTTTAGAAGAGATTCGTGTCGAAATGGTTGACCGATTTGGCTCCCTGCCCAACGAGGTCAACAACCTAATCCGTCAGGGGCATTTGCGAGTCAAAGCCAAACAACTTGGGCTGTCTAGGATTAGCGCCGGCGACAAAGGCGGCAAGATCGAATTCGATAAGAACACCCCGGTCGAGCCGATCAAACTGATCCAGTTGGTTCAGAAAATGCCCTCACGCTATCGTTTGGATGGTGCAGACAGTCTGAAAATCGTTCAGGATTGTGACACTGAGGCAAGCCGTTTTGAATTGTTGGAAGCCCTGCTCGAACTCATTTCACCTCAAGAGGCCGCTTAATGAAGGCGTTACTATTGGCACTGTTATTCGCTCCGCTGGCCTGGGCCGAAGGGGAAACGCGGTTCTACGAAGTGGAAGTGCTGATCTTTCAAAACGCACGAGATCCCGCAACGATCGATGAGCGAATCGAACGTGGCGTACAGCCAGAGAAACGTCCAACGCAGCAGCTGATATTGGATGCCGATTTCGAAGGGGATTATTTGACGCTCGCGCCCTATGCGCCGGAAGAACGGCTGCTCAATGAACAGTCTTCGATCCTTCAACGTCAGGGCAAAGTCGTGCTGTTCCACGAACGTTGGATGCATGGCCTGAAGCCAGCCGGTCAGGACACCGCCATCGCAATTCAAGGCGGACAGGATTTAGGTTACGGCCGGGGGTTTGAGCTGGAGGGCAGCATCGAATTTTCGATTGCGCGTTTCATTGAAGCCAAGGTAGACCTGGTCACGCGCCACCTAATCGATGGATCACCCGAGGGGCCCTTTACGGCGCACCTAAAGGAAACCCGTCGTGCTCGATCTGGAGTGGTTCACTATTTGGACCACCCCATGATCGGTGTTCTGATTACCTATACCCGGACCGAGGACTCTTAGTCTTCCGCCACGGCATAGATGCCCGGTGCGTTACGCCAAAAACCCTTGAAGTCCATGCCTGCACCAAACAAAAAACGGTCGGGCGTGTACAGTCCGGTAAAATCTGCCTGGGTCAAACGCTGACTGCGGCGGTCATGGATCTTGTCGACCAACACAGCGGTTAAGACCTCGGCAGCCCCTTCGGCCTGACAGTGCTCACGAATGGCAGCCAAGGTATGCCCCTCGTCCAAAATATCGTCCACCAGCAAAATGACTCGATCTTTTAGATCAAACTGCGGCCGTACAGACCATTCCAACTCACCACCCCGGGTCTCGTCGCGATAACGAGAGGCATGCACATAGTCCACTTGCAAAGGAAAAGTCAGTTTAGGAAGCAGGCTTCCACAGGTCACAATACCGCCGCGCATGACACACAGAATCAACGGAAGCTTGTCACCTAACGATTTGGTGATATTGGCCGCCATACGGTCCAAGCAGGCATCGACTTCCGCTTGGGTGGCCAGGCAATCCGCCTCGGCCAGGGCTTGATTCATTTGTTCGACGGTTTCCATTCGTTCTCCGGCTCCTGTGCCAAATGAACAGTGGTGGTTGGGAATGCGCATTCCGCTCCAGCCTGTTCAACAATATTCAAAATTTGTAACAACACATCCTGCTTGATGCGGTGATACTGAACCCAATCCGTGGTGTTCGTGAAGGTATACACAAAGAAGTCCAGCGAGCTTGCGCCAAACTGATTGAAATTCACGATCAGGGTTTGGGTGGTATCAATTTCGGGGTGTGAGCGCAGCATGGCTTCGACTTGCTGGATAATGCCTGGCACTTTGCTTGCGTCATCATACCTAACGCCAATGGTCTCATAGATCCGCCGATGGGTCATGCGCGACGGGTTCTCCAGCGCCACGGACAGAAAGGTTGAGTTGGGAACGTAGAGCGGTCGTTTATCAAAAGTCCGAATTCGAGTCAGGCGCCAACCGATGTGCTCTACCGTGCCTTCAATGTCACGATCGGGTGAGCGAATCCAATCCCCCACCACGAACGGTCGATCGGTGTAGATAAAGAAGCCGCCGAAAAAGTTAGACAACAGATCTTTTGCGGCAAAGCCCACTGCGATGCCACCCACCCCGCCGAAAGCAAGCACGCCAGACAAGCTAAAACCAAAGGTCTGCAAAATGATCAGCGCAGCCGTAATTAAGACCGCAATTCTTAGCAGTCTGCCGATGGCTTCAGCCGTTGTACGATCGATACGGCCGGCGCCCTTGGCCCCAGAAATGAGCGCCTGCTCGTAGTTTCGCACCAGTCGAATCACAAACCAGGTCAAGGAGACCA
>JASFWN010000082.1:0-4895 GCA_050049295.1 Pseudomonadales bacterium | reverse complement strand
AGGCGCGGTTGAAGACGCCTTTCAGCGTTGGCTGGAACGAGAACATGCAGATGGTGCGTCAATTCAAGGTTCAGGACGCTGAGCGTCATTGTGTCGCATAATATATATTATGTTAAATAAATGATTGTTCATTGACAGCTGGATCGCGCTAACAACTCTATTTTTCCTCTGAATACGTCCAACGATACCCGGGGGGCGTCGGACCTTTGTTACGACCCCCCTGCTGAGTTTGTTCCCAAGCATGCGCCAAAATACCGACACTCCGTGACAAGCAAAAATATCCTCTTGCTAGCTCGGGGCTCACGCCTAACGCACCGTAGATGACAGCCGTCGCGCCATCAATATTCATGGCGATGCCAACCGGCCGATTGGCACTGAGTTGCTGTTGTATGGCCTCAGCTACCCCCACATAACGGCCATCAATTTCCGCTTCCTCTGAATACGCCCGGACAAGGTCCATCAATGGTTTTGCCCTAGGATCTTCCGGTTTGTGAAAGCGATGACCAAAGCCTGGGATATATTTCGTCGGATAGTTTTGGATGGCTTGGCTGACCGCGTCTTCGAGTGGCGCATCGAAGGCTAAAATCTGCTGATACAGCGTTAATGCTTGTTGCCCTGCGCCGCCGTGCACGTCGCCCAGCATGTTGATTCCAGTGGCCATGGCGTTGTTAAGCCCGATGCCACAGGTGCTGGCCATGCGCGCAGCGGCAATGGATGGAGCTTGTGGACCATGATCAACAGCCGCAACCAGCGCCGCAGACAGTAGCGTTCGTTGGGCTTGTGTAGGGTTTTGGCCTTGAGTCATTAGCCACAGGGTCGCTACAAAATCATTCTGTTCGATCAGAGATTCGATTGAGTGGCCCCGAAGTTCAATCTTGCCGGGTTCCATATTTGTGATACGGGTTGTCCACCAGTCAGCGACGTCGGTCATTGGATGACTCCTTGAAGATATAGCTGCTCTATTTCGGATTCGCCGAATCCAAGATGTTCTAGAATTGGTTTCGTGTGTTGGCCCAGCGTTGGCGGTTCGGACTGTCTTGGGCGTTGGCTGTTTAGTGTGAAGCCCCGCGTGGCGCGGTCCCGATCAATAAAGCCTCGGTGTTTGATTTGTGCGCAGCTCAAGGCTTCTGGCACCGTATAAATTGGCCCTGCTGGCACGTTAGCCGCTTCTAAACGTGCCAACCAATGATCCCGTGGTTCAGAAGTCAAATGCCTATTGATTATTTCGGTCAGGATCGTGCGGTTTGCCTTCCGATCTTCACGGGTCAGAAATCTTGAGTCTTCCAGTAATTCTGGCATTCCGATGGCGTGAGTTAAACGTTCCCACTGGGCATCTTGGTTGGCGGCGATGTTGATGTCGCCATCGCGGGTCGTGAAGCTGCCGGACGGAGCTGAAGTAGGATTCTCATTGCCCCAGGCCTGCGGCTCGGTTCCTGCTTGTAGAAAATTGCTGATGACCCAGCCCATGGTGCTCATGAGGCTTTCGAGCATGGAAACGTCGATAAATTGTGCGGTCTTTTTGTGCAATGCTGCCGATATGGCCATCGCGGCAGTCAGCCCACCCACAGTATCGGCAATGGGATAGCCAACCCGAACGCCCTGCTCTGGTACCCCAGTCACTTGCATGGTGCCTGACATGCCTTGAACGATTTGATCGTAGGCCGGCAAATGAGACATGGGACCGTCTTGACCGAAACCAGAGATGGCGCAGTACACAAGATGAGGGTTGTGCTTGCACAGGGTGTTGAAACCGCATTCCAACCGCTGCATGACGCCGGGTCTGAAATTTTCGATGACCACGTCAGCGGTCTTTACCAAGCGATAAAACACGGTTCGGCCTTGCTCGGTTTTCAGGTTTAACGCGATGCTTTCTTTTCCAGCGTTTTGAGCCGTGAAACTAACGCCCATTTTGGCCTGATTACGGGCGGGATCCGACCCCAGTTGACGGGCCAAATCCCCCTCTAGGCTCTCTACCTTGATGACCCGGGCGCCGAGTTGTGCAAGCTGGTAGGCGGCAAAAGGCCCGGCCAAGACATTGGTCAGGTCGAGGACCGTAAAGCCCTGGAGTGGTCCAAGATCACTCACTGAACCTCTCCTGCGGATAATTGGTTCCATCGGTGTAGGAATTGATCACGTTTAACCCGGTCTAGGTAGAGGGTTTGAGACGGGGTTAAGCGGATCGGCTTTTGCGGTGCCGCTAAGTTCGTGGGCCGATCCAAGCGGTTATTTTGTGGCAGTAGGACCTGCCCGTCACCCACAAAGAAACTCACAAATTTCCGAGCGCCCGCCGAGTTGGGGGCAGTTTTTGGAATCCAAGCGGTTCTTGGAAGGACTAGCTGGTAGTCGGTCCAGATCTTAATGGCCAGATCTTCATATTGATCCAAGAGCGGCAATACATAGCTTTGCAATAGGTTTGTGGCCAGATCACGTTGGCCCGAGGCCACGGCATTGATCATGTCTGAAGTGCAACAGGCTAACTCAAGCCGTTGCTTTTCCAACTCGCCGTAAAAAGACCAGAAATTGTTTGATTGCTCTGCGTCCTGCGTTAACAGCTGATAACCCACCCCAGAAACCGACGGGTCATAGGTCATCGCCCCGTCTGGCAATATGCGTAACCCGGACTGGAGCTGGGCGGTCATTTGGTTGCGATCGGTAATTTGGCCAATCCAGGGGGCTTTTCTTCGATTATAGATCGAGACAATAGGCTCAACGCTAAGGGTATAAAGCTGAGCCCGCCAGGGAGCCTGTGGGGTCGGTACGCTGAAGCGCTGGGCCATTCCACGATTGACCGAGTCAACCTGCAACGCCACCGCGCTCGAGAACACCAAGTCTGCATCTGGTAACTCACCGCGCAGGATCCGGTCGTATAAATCCTGACTGCTGGCCACTCGATAAATCAATTTGATTTCTGGATTGGCATTACTGAAGGCCTCTAGCAAAGGCAATACGGCTGGTACGTCATAGGTTGCATAAACCGTCAGTGTTGTGCCCTGCCCCATGACCCGTTCTTCTTCAATCCAGGCCAGTGCGATTGAGGAAAACAGGAGCGTTAGCCCCGCAACAATAGCTCGCATTCGGCTCCTCCCTGTGGCCCATGGTTAAAGGTCACAGCTCCATCGTGATTGTCTGCTACCTGTTTAACGATGGATAAACCGAGCCCTTGATTGGGAATGTCGCTAAATCCTGGGCCTTGATCCAAGATTTTTATGGTCAAACAGCCCCGCTCACATCGACTGGAAATCCAAACGTCTCCCAGGGATGGCGTCACCTGCAAAGCGTTCTCGAGCAAGCAGGCTAATGCCTCTCTAACACCGAGCGGATCTAGCAGAAAGGTGCCCTCTCCCGTGTGTTGAAAGTGGATTTCGATGTCTCTCTGTTCAGCAATGAAGTCGAACCGGCGAAGTGTTTGTTGAATCAGCGCTTTAGGGTCGCAGGGCTTCTTTTCTGGCGTTCGATAACTCAAAGTCGCCTGGGTTAACAATTGGTGCGAGAGGCGGCTGGTTTCGCGTGCTTGACCTGCCAATTCCGTCGCGTCATCGGCAAAACCCGCGGGCGCATTACGTGCAATCAGATCAGCCCTTGCAGCCAAGGCGGCAATCGGCGTCCGAAGCTGATGCGTCGCCTCGGCGATAAAGCGGCGCGATTGATCCAATAGCTTTTCGTGGGTTCCCATCACTCGGTTAAGTTCGGCCAGCAGTGTTGAGATCTCTTTAGGAACCTGGGTGTCCAGTTTGGAGAAGTCATCGTCTGCACGCTTTGCTAACGCTTTTTCGATCGATCTGAGGGGCCTCAGTGCTAAATTCAGTACGCCGTATAAAAGCCCTGAAACCAATAGGAATGCGACCAGACAAAACGCAGCGGCCTGCAGTGCTAACCCGTTTACCTCGCGAACCAAACCGGTCTGCGTTTGACCGATCACGATGGCGATAGATTGTGTCCCGCGAATGGGTTTGTTCAGATAGAAAAAACGCATGGGCTCGCTATTAAAAACTTGGGTATAGGCATGGGTTAATTGCCCGGGAACACGAGGCAGTATTAAAGGTAAATCTTCAGCCCCGGCTAAGATCCGCTCTCCATCGGAAACTTGATAGGCCAGAGCTTCTTGTGACTGGTAGGCCAATACCTCAAATGCTTCAAAGGGCAAATCAAAGGTGAGCTGTCCATTCTCTCGCGTCACACTGTCTGCAATGACTTGAGCGACCGCCTGCAGCGCATTGTCCTGTGCTTTCTGTAGGCTGTTACGCGCGATTAATTGGGTGCCCGAGAAGACAACGGCGAGGGTAATCCCCAACATCACTAGCGTCCGAGTAAACAGCTGAGCACGAAGTGAACTATTCATCGGTGTAGGCCCGGTATCCAACGCCCCGTACAGACTGAATTTTGACCGGGGTATCGCTGAGTTTTCGACGTAAACGTCCCAC
The DNA here is from genome assembly GCA_050049295.1 of Pseudomonadales bacterium. Lineage (GTDB taxonomy): Bacteria > Pseudomonadota > Gammaproteobacteria > Pseudomonadales > Litorivicinaceae > Litorivicinus. The sequence continues at coordinate 474 of JASFWN010000082.1, read as the reverse complement.
GTGAACTTCGATGGCGTTTTCAGAAACCACTTCGTCTATCCGATACAGTCGGTTCATCAAGCTTTCCCGTGTGCATTGACCACTGGGTGACTGTATGAAAGCTTCGAGCAGTTGCCGTTCTTTTTGACGCAGATCGAGTTGCTGACCCCGGTGCCAAAAAATTCCAGCCAGTTCGTCAAATTCCAGTCCGAACCAATATTGCGTGCCGGCACTTCGTTGGCTCCGACGGCGATGAATGGCCCGAATGCGCGCATCGAGTTCCGGGAACTGGAAGGGTTTTGTCAGATAGTCGTCGGCACCCCGATCCAACAGATCCACAACGTCAGTTAAATCCGCTCTCGCGGTTAACACCAAGACACCGGTGCGCGCATTGGATTGATCGATAATTCGGAGTAGTTCGCTACCCAAGCCGTCAGGCAGGTTGAGATCTAGGATCACCAAGTCGAAATCATCGGACTTCAGCTGCCAAAAGGA
>JASFWN010000081.1:0-4929 GCA_050049295.1 Pseudomonadales bacterium | reverse complement strand
TCACGCATGAAGAGTTGAGCTACAGCAAAGCCTAAAATGCTGGTGAGCCCACTCCAGGATCGGTCGCCCCAATGAAAAATTTGGCTCTCAAAGATATAGGTCAGCAGCAATAGGACTAGATAGCCCGAATACCATCCATGTAACTTTGATCCGATCAAGATTCCGGAAGTGTTTTGACCGAATAAGCCAAATCAATGCCAGCGGCACTCTCGACACGCACATAGTGCGAGCGCCGTTCCCCCGGCGTAAGCGTTTCGCTAAACGACGGCAACATTAATCCCATCGATCGTTGTGAAACTGGCAGGAGACAACCGGATCAACGACTTTCATACCCCTGCTCTGTTAGTCAATGACTCTCGACCTTCTCTAGGCCATGGAAATCAAATTGAATGATTTTTATTTGTTGAATCGACGTCGGATTTTCAAGCTCTATCCGTAACCAAAAAACGGAATCAGAAAAACCGAAGGCCGTCTTGGATGTTTGCTGGAAGCGCTGCGGATTGGATAGGACTTGCTCGATGGACATGTCCCCAGACACATCTTCGAACATCAAAATCGGTTGTGCTGCAGAGCCCCACGTGGGGTATAGCAATAGAGCGAAAACGAACAGCTTTTTCAGCACAAGCCTCTCCTAAATCCGAAGCCAGCATGGCAAAAGTTGCTTTAGATTTTTGTGCGCGAGTTTGCAGCCCGTTTATTTGATTTCGGCGTTAGGAAACAAACGAGCAAAGTTATCGCTAGTAAGCTTTGCCAGAGTGTCACTCGATATGTTTCGCTGATGCGCGACGCACTCGAGCACCTCGGGTAGATATTTTGGCTGATTAGACTTTCCACGATGCGGAACCGGTGCTAGCCAGGGGCTATCGGTTTCAATCAACAAACGATCATCCGGCACTCGGCGGGCGACTTCACGAAGCGCTTCGGCATTTCTAAAGGTCACGATACCGCTGATCGAGATGTACCAACCCAGATCCAAAGCGGCTTCAGCCATCTCCCAGGATTCGGTGAAGCAATGCAATACGCCCACCTGTCCCGAGTTCGAATGGTTTCGCAGAATGCTCAACGTATCGTCGACGGCGCCACGCGTATGCACAATGGTCGGCAATGCCAACTCAGCCGATAACTGCAGGTGCATCTCAAATGCAGCCTGCTGAATGGACGGATCGTTATCTTGTTTGAAGTAATCGAGACCGGTCTCCCCAAGCGCAACCACCTTAGGGTGATCGGCTAAGGTTCGGATACGATCTGGATCTGGCAATTGATCTGTATGGTAGAGCGGATGGACACCCACTGAAGCACTGACATCAGAATGCTGCTCTGCGACACCGATTGGGCCCAGTGCACTGTCTAAATTAACGCCGATGCAAAGAAAATGCTTCACCCCAACCAATCGGGCTTGGTCAAGCGCATCAGAAAGTGAGACTTCGCCTAATTCCAGGCGATCTAAATGACAGTGACTATCGATCATAGTGTGTGTGTGCTGTTATCCGAACCCAGCATACCGGCGAGATGGGTCTCTATTTTGTCTCGCAAGCCCGCCTGATCTTCAACAAATTGTACGCCAACACCTGCTGCCTTTTGGCCCTGTGCTCCCTGTGGCGTTAACCAAATCACCTTTGCAGTGACGGGAAATTTCTCAGGCTCATTCAATAAAGCGATTAACAGCACCAGCTCGTCCCCCATCTCAAAAGATTTGGGGGTCGGAATAAACAGCCCACCGCCCTGAATAAAAGGCATGTAGGTTTGATACAGCGTTTGTTTATCGCGAATGCTTAACGACAGCATAGTATTTCCATGCCCCTAGCTTAGTTGGGCTTGGGCTGACTTGCCAACTGGCCTAGCCGAACCCACCAATCGTTTAACGCACGCAACACAACACCAGGATTCAGTGCGACCTGGGTTAAGATGCTTTGACGCTCTTCATTCAAACGGTTCTGGAATTTACACAGCGCAGCTAACGCGGGTGCATGACCGGTCAAGGCGAGTTGCTTAGCCTGCTCGACGGAATGCATGTACCAGTCATCCAGCGCGGCCAGAAGCCCAATTTTTTGTGCCGAAGCGACCAGGACTTCAACATTCGGATCACCAGAAAAGGCTGCGCTGAGCTGCTCGCGCCACTGCACACGAGATTCTAAATCGCTGTCCGGATCACTCAGTTCAATAACCCAGTCCGGTGCCGTAGTAATGGTTAAGGCTTTATCCCGACGGGGTGACGGAGCCACCCATTGATCCAACCAATGATGGTCGGCCGGCGCACTAGGCAACCTCACCTGCCTGCAACGACTTAAAATGGTGCTGGGCAAGCGCCCGGGCAAGTGACTGGCTAATATAAAGTGGGTGCCCGCCGGCGGCTCCTCCAACACTTTTAAAAGTGAGTTGGCGGCGCCCTGCGTTAACCGCTCGGCCTCGGGCATGTATATGATGCGTCGTCCGCCCTGATGTGTCGTCGTTGCGACCTGTTCGATGACCGGTCTAATCGTATCGATTTTATGAGCCCAGGCCGCACCCTCGGGTTGCAGTTCAATCACATCTGGGTGACTTTGTTGACCGGCCTCGAGTTCATTCTGCTGCGAAAGCCATCGGCAACTTTGACAAGCTCCACAGGCCGATTGAGTGGCGCACATTAGATACTGGATTAAATGACGCGCGAATCGGTCACTGCCTTGACCCGGCGCTGACACCAGTAAAATCGACTGAAACTGCCCGGATGTCAGGGACTCCAGTTGTGCGAGATGCCAGGGATAAGCGCTCATGACAGTCCCTCGATCACCCGAATAACCTGCTCCAGCACCCGTTCTGGTGCTTGAGCCGCATCCACCACACAATAGCGTTCCGGAGACCGCTCAGCACGACTCAGAAATGCCTGGCGCACGGCCTGATGAAACTGAAGGGTTTCCGCATCCAAGCGATCCAAGCCCTCCGCACGATCACGAATGCGACTTTGTCCTTCAAGCGGATCTAGGTCCAATACCACGACCATATCAGGCCTAAGATCGCCTTGAACAAATTGCTCTAACAGCTCGACTTTCTCTGCACCCAGACCCCGGGCCACCCCCTGATAGGCGTAGGACGAATCGGTAAAGCGATCGCTGATCACCAACTGCCCTTGATCTAGGGCGGGCAGTATCAACTGAGCCAAATGCTGGGCCCGAGCAGCGAACATAAGCAACAATTCGGTATCCGGTGCGACCGGCTCTTGCCGTGGGCGCAGATTGCAGTCTCGAATCTCTTCCGCCATGGGTGTACCGCCTGGCTCTCGGGTAAAAACCGCGTCTTTAAAGTGACGCTTCAGCCCCTCCATCAGGGTGCCTTTCCCAACGCCCTCACCGCCCTCAATGACCACAAAACTCATTGAGCACTCCGACGCTTGCGCAAATACTGCTGAACATTTTTTTGATGATCCTGGTAAGACTCAGCGAACCGGTGCCCACCTTCGCCACTGGCTACAAAATATAGATAGTCGTGTTGCTCAGGTTGGGTCGCTGCACGTATCGACGCAGCCGAGGGCATCGCAATAGGGGTCGGTGGCAAACGCTTGATCGTATAGGTGTTGTAAGGCGTAGGTTCACGCAAATTTTTGCGCGTAATGTTGCCATCAAAATCCGGCAACAAACCATAGATCACCGTGGGGTCCGTCTGCAGTTTCATGCCTTTGCGTAACCGATTTTCAAACACCCCAGCAATCGTTTGGCGCTCAGCCTCCACGGCGGTTTCTTTCTCAATGATGCTGGCCATAATTAAGGCTTCTTCAGGCGAAGCTAATTGCTGAGTGCTGCGTGTCGTCCAGCTCTCTTCGAGCGTCCGTTTGAGTGCTTGGTGCGCCCTCATTAGCACATCCAGATCTCGTTCACCCGGATTGAAGCTGTAGGTATCCGGCAGAAATATCCCCTCTGGATACTGGTCTATCTGCATCGCCTGCTGCCAATCTTGAATGTCTGACGGGAGACTCTGGGACAATCGAGTGTCCGAGGACAGCGCCTGTTGCAACTGCCAAAGATTCCATCCTGGAATAATGGTGAAGAAATAATTCACCGATTTGCCGGCAACCGCCGAAACTAAAAGGGATTCAAGCGTGCCCTGAGCCGGATAGGTGCCCGCCTTTAACGAGGTGTATTGGGGATACAGGCGGCTAACTAACCGCGGATCTGGAACGGTATCGATCCAACCCAGCGCCTTCAGGTCGCTTAACAAGGTACCTAAGCGTTTGCCCGGCTCTACGGTGTAATGTTCTTGGTTTGTGGCGAGCGGCTGCCGCAATGCGTCTCTAGTCTGCTTCACAAAATGTGAAGCGACACTCAAGAGCAAGACGCCCGCAGTGATCAGGACAGCGAGCGCGCGCATGGCTTAGATGCGTTTAAACAGCAACGAGCCGTTGGTGCCGCCAAAGCCAAAGCTATTGCTGATGGCGTACTCAATGTTGTGCTCTTGCGGCGTATTGGGAACCAAATTCAAGCTGACTTCAGGCTCGGGATCTTGCAAGTTAATGGTCGGCGGCGCCACCTGATCACGGATGGCCAGTACGCTAAAGATGGCTTCAACCGCACCCGCCGCGCCCAGCAAATGGCCAATCATTGATTTGGTCGAGCTCACCGCTGCATCTTTGCCATCGAGCATGCGAGTGATACCTCGAGCCTCGGCCACGTCTCCGCCGGGCGTAGAAGTGCCGTGCGCATTGACATAATCAACTTGGTTGCCGTTTACGCCGGCGTCACGCAGCGCGCCTTGCATCGCGGCTTCTGCACCCTCGCCCTGCTCGGGTGGCAATGTCATGTGATAAGCATCATCGCTCATGCCAAAACCAACCAATTCAGCCAGGATATTTGCGCCACGAGCTTTGGCGTGCTCGTACTCTTCAAGCACCATAACGCCAGCACCATCGCCTAAGACGAACCCGTCACGACCCGTATCCCAAGGGCGTGAGGCTGCTTG
>JASFWN010000080.1:0-4937 GCA_050049295.1 Pseudomonadales bacterium | reverse complement strand
AGCTCGGGCACGTCGGGATTTTTCTTTTGCGGCATGATTGAAGAGCCGGTGCAGAAGCGGTCGGGCAATTCGATGAAATCAAATTGAGCGCTTGCCCAAATGATCAATTCTTCGCTCATGCGAGTCATGTGCATGGCGCACAGGCTGGCGGCGGACACAAACTCAATTGCAAAGTCTCGATCCGACACACTGTCCAGGCTGTTGCGGGTGGGTCCATCAAAGCCCAATTCTCGCGCAGTAAAATGACGGTCGATCGGGAAAGTGGTGCCGGCGAGTGCGGCAGCCCCGAGTGGACATTGATTCATGCGAGCTTGGGCGTCTTCAAACCGGCTCAAATCCCGGGCCAGCATTTCGTACCAAGCCATCAGGTGGTGGCCAAAGGTCACCGGCTGCGCGGTTTGCAGGTGCGTAAAGCCCGGCATGATCAGATCGGCATGGGCGTCAGCCAGGTCCAGAATGCCGCCCTGCAGACGTTGGATTTGGCCTTTGACGAGATCGATTTGTCCCCGTAGCCACAACCGGATGTCGGTCGCGACTTGGTCATTGCGAGAGCGGCCGGTGTGCAGCTTTTTGCCGACATCACCAATCAGGTCGACGAGGCGTGCTTCGACGTTCATGTGCACGTCTTCTCGAGCAATCGACCAATCAAATTGGCCGGCTGCGATTTCACCCTCGATCTGAACCAGTCCTTGATCGATCTGGGCGACTTCATCGGCCGTCAGGACCCCCTGTACGCCCAACATACGAGCATGAGCACGACTGCCACGAATGTCCTCGGCGAACATGCGTTGGTCAAACTGGACGGAAGCTGTGAACTCCTGCACAAAAGCGTCGGTTGCTTCGCTAAAACGTCCGCCCCATGAGGCGTTGGTATCCGGTTTGTTGGTGCTCATTGCCTATGCTCCCTGTATGACAGGCGCGGAGTATACAACCAATCCCCTTCGATGGGTGCTGATCGAGGCGGATCCCAGGATTCGTGAACGACTTGAGCGAGCGTTGAATCGTTGGGCCGGGGGTGTCGGTGTTGGGTTATTTGAGCAGTTTGATGCCGACGTGGTTAAAGCGCTGTCGCCACAGGTGATTTTTGCACCCGCCGACCCTGAATTATGGAATCAAGTAGAGGCCCAGCCTCACCAGGTTCGGTGGCGGATTGCTCTAGGCCGGGCCGACGCAGATGCCCGAGCGATGGCCGAGCGCGGTATTGATGGATATCTGCACTGGCCCTTTGCGTTAGAAAAATTGCTGGCGCTGACCACTCGTATGGACGGGGAAGCTCGTCGTCCAGATCGCTTGTGGCTCAAAGACGGCGAGCACTGGTGTTTTCTCGATGTCCGGGATGTCCAGTTTTGTGAGGTCAAAGCGCGTGAGCTTTGGGTGCACACGCGTCACGGGCCCATGCAATTTTCCGGCAGCCTTGCCTCACTCGAGCGGCGATTTCCCCAGTGGCTTCGGATCCATCGCAAGCTGTTGGTGGCCCCGCAGTGGGTCACCGACCTTGGCGAGCAAGGAATCAAGGTCGAGGGCTGCGACAGCCGGCTTCCGGTTTCGAGACGTCAGCGAGCCCGCGTATTTAAAGCCGTACTGTCCCAGTCATTCAATTCGGACATGGTGTAAGGCCTTCTCGCACAGTATCCTGTGTCCATCAGTGAAGGACACACCATGGAATTGATTATTGCCACCCGTGAATCGCCCCTGGCCATGTGGCAGGCCGAGCACGTTCAAGCCCTTTTACAACAAGCCCATCCCGATTTAACGGTTTCGTTGTTACCCATGACCACCGAGGGCGATCAAAAGCTTGAAGGCCCCCTGTATACATCCGGCGGCAAGGGTCTGTTTGTTAAAGAGCTCGAAAAAGCCTTGTTGGATGGCCGCGCCCACCTGGCGGTGCATTCGTTAAAGGATGTTCCAGTCCATTTCCCGGAGGGCTTGGGCCTAGTCGGCGTGATGGCAGGCGAGGACCCACGGGATGCCTTTGTCAGCAATCAATACGAATCCTTTGAAGCATTGCCCGAGGGCGCAGTCGTGGGCAGTGCCAGTTTGCGCCGCGTCAGCCAGCTCAAGCATCTGCGGCCGGACCTCGAGTTCAAAGTGTGCCGAGGTAACCTTCAAACGCGATTACGTAAGCTCGATGAAGGGCAGTACCACGCGCTCATTTTGGCGGTCGCGGGTCTAGAGCGCATGGGATTGGCCGAGCGAATCACCCAGCGCATTAGCATTGAAGATTGCCTGCCGGCCGTCGGCCAGGGCGTATTGGGTCTCGAAGCCCGGCTGGACGATCCGGCAACGCTTGAGCGAATCCAAATCTTGTTGGATCCCACGACGACTCAACGCATTGCAGCAGAGCGCGGAGTCTCGACCCGATTGGACGGGGGTTGCCAAGTGCCCTTGGCGGTTCATGCTCAGCACATCGACGGGCAATTGCGGGTTCGAGCCCGGGTGGGCGCGGCCGACGGCAGTCAGTTGATGGAAGTTGAAACGACCGGCCATCCCGATTCAGCGGCGGACATGGGCGTGGCGCTCGCCGAACAGCTGTTGGCCGATGGGGCGGGTGAGCTACTCGCCAGTGCGCCCTAAATGTGGTGGATAGCGCGTCCACAGCCCGAGGCTGACGCGCTGGTTCAGCGACTGAATTTCCTGGGCATTCCAGCGAAGGCGACACCTGCGATTGGTATTGAGTCGCTGGAGATAGACCACCGCGTCATCATGGAGTTGGATCAGTTCGACACCCTGATTGTGGTGTCCAAACCTGCGGCCCGGCGATTGATCGACGAGATAGATCAGTATTGGCCTCAATTGCCGCTGGGCATTGACTGCATTGCGGTGGGCCCGGGTACCGCGCAGATTTTACAAGACTATGGATTTTCCCCGCGGGTGCCTGAGCAAGCCGATAGCGACGGGGTGCTGGCGCTGACTCAAGAGGCAAAGCGAGTCTTATTGGCAGCCGGCGAGGGTGGACGGGAATTGATTGAGCAGAGCCTAGCCGCCTGCGAACTCACGCGACTTTCCTTGTACCGCCGGGTCAAGGGTCCAGTACCCGTCGAGTCATCGGAGCCAGGATCCGTTAATCTATGGGTGACATCAGTTGAGATCGCCCAGGCCGTAGCCGAGTGGCCGCATTCGATTGCCGAGGTGTGGGTGCCCAGTGCACGAGTGGCCGAGGCGGCGCGAGCGGTCGGGCTACCGGTCGCTCAGGTATTGGGCAGTGCCAGTGATGACAGTTTTATCGACGCGGTTTTGAAGGACAGGGTATGAGCGAAAACGAGAAAGTGGATCAGCCAGTTGAAGACGTTGAGACGCTGGAGCCCGTCGACATGGAGCCAGCGGAATCGCAGACCGAACCGCAGGTAGAACCCTCCGAGAGTGAAGCTGATGAGGCTTCACTCTCTAGCCAGCCTAAGGCCTCGCGCTTGCCACTGATTCTGTCCGGTTTGGCGTTGGTGGCGGCATTGGGTAGCGCTGGGGTCGCCTTTCAACAAGATGGCCGGGGCCAAGATCTGCAATCACAAGTCGCTGACCTACAGACCGCTGTGGCGGTTTTGAACCAAGCCACGGCACCGCTTGCGCAGATTCAGCAAGAGATGATTCAGATTCAAGGCGGCCAAGTTCAAGTGGCTGAAATTGCCTCTGCCGTAAAGTCCACCAGCGACAACGTTTCCGAACAATTGGGGGTGTTGGTGACGGATCTGGCCGAGACTCGAACTCGGCTCGAGTTGCTGGAGGGCAATCGTGCTCAGGAATACCTACTGGCCGAGGTCGAATACCTGTTGCGAATCGCCATCCAGCGTATTCAGGCCGGCCGCGATGTGGCGACCGGCCTTTCGCTGATGCTTTCTGCGGACCAAACATTGGCGGCGGCAGACGATGCTGAGCTGTTTCCTATCCGGCGGGCCCTGGCCACAGATATAGCGGCCCTGCGTGCGCTTCCCGCCATTGACCGTGATGGCTTGTATTTAGAATTGGCGGCAGCGGCCGACCGCATTGATCAGTTGTCGATGTCACCAATCGAATTGGCACAGGCGCCCTCCGGTGAAGTGGCTGAGGGTGATCAGGGCCTGATGCAGACGCTGTCCAGCTTTATCACCGTGCGTCAGCGAGCCAATCCGATTGATCCGCTGCCCACTCCAACCGAAGCGGTCTATGCTCGTCAAAATATGCGGTTGATGCTCGAACAGGCACAGCTGGCGCTTTTAGACGAAAATTCGGTCACTTGGCAAAGCACACTTGAACGTGCCTTAGCTTGGGCTGATCGCTATTTCCTAGATGATTCTGAGCAGCAGTCGCTGATAACAACCCTGGCTCGACTACAGGGCTTGCCAGTCGCGCAAGACATCCCTCGAGTGGGCGCGGCCTTGGCCGAGCTGAAAGCGCTCCAGAAGCAACGTGACGAAGCGTTGGGAGGCCGATAATGCGTGCCTTGATAAAAGTCATCGCATTTTTGGTCCTGATCGGTGCGGCTTTGGCCGGCGGTACGCTGGTGGGCCAAGCGATCCAAAAAGACCCCGGCTATGTGCTGTTTGCCTATGGCAACACTACGGTAGAAATGAGCATCTGGGTGGCCTTGGCGATTTTGACGGTATCGGCCGGTGTCGGTTACGTCACCTTGCGCCTGATCGGCCGGCTGTTGGATTCGCCCGAGGGAATCGGCCGGTTGTGGGCGCGACTGCGCGGTCGCAGTGCCCGCGATGCGACGCAGAAAGGGTTTATGGAGCTGCGCATGGGGCGTTATGAAGCGGCATTGAAGCATCTCACCTCCGCTGCCCCACGAAGCGATATTGCTTTTATTAACTATCTGTCCGCAGCCGAGGCAGCCAATGCGCTGGGCCGAGGCGATCAGCGTGATGAATTGCTGGTGAAAGCCTTAGAGACCGCACCGGGCAGTGAGCTAGCAGTTGGCTTGGCCGAAGCGCGCATGCAGTTTGATAATGGCCAATTGGAAG
>JASFWN010000079.1:0-4951 GCA_050049295.1 Pseudomonadales bacterium | reverse complement strand
CCCCATCGCCACCCACCAAATCGAATTAACGCAGTCATTCCCCGCCGACGGTTGGGTGGAGCATGATGGCTTAGAAATCATGGACGGGCTGGTCCAAGCTGGCCGAGAAGCTATCGCCAAAGCGGGTATCGAAGCCAGTCAGGTGGCTGCGCTGGGGGTGACCAATCAGCGTGAAACCACATTGATCTGGGATCGTGCCACTGGACAGCCGATTTACCCTGCGATTGTTTGGCAGGATCGTCGCACGGCCGATTGGTGTGACGCGCTCAAGGCGGCCGGCCATGAAGCTTTGGTGCAGTCAAAAACCGGATTGCTGCTGGATCCCTATTTCAGCGCGACCAAGGCGAGCTGGATATTGGATCGGGTTGAGGGTGCTCGAGCCCGGGCCGAGGCAGGCGAGCTGGCCTTTGGCACGGTGGACAGCTTTGTCATGTGGCATTTAACCCAGGGCCGCACCCATAAAATTGAAGCAACCAACGCGGCCCGAACCCTGCTGTTCAACATCGATACACAAGAATGGGACGATGAGTTAGTAGCGTTATTCAAAGTCCCGCGGGCGATGTTGCCCGAGGTCTGCGACAGCGCGGGCGAATTGGCCGTGGTGGATGCGTCTGTTTGGGGCCATGAAATTCCGCTAACGGGCGTGGCTGGCGATCAGCATGCGGCCTTGATTGGTCAGGCAGGGTTGCAGCCAGGCATGCTCAAGAGCACCTACGGAACCGGTTGCTTTATGATCGCGAATACCGGTGCTCAGCGACTGCAGTCCGATCAACGTCTGTTGTCGACCTTGGCCTATCGGATCGAGGGTCAGGTGACCTATGCCTTGGAAGGCGCAATTTTTAATGTGGGCACCGCCATCCAGTGGTTGCGCGATAATCTAAAACTGTTTTCGGATGCGTCTGAAACCCAGGCCATGGCCGAGCAAGCTAAAACCGACAACGTGTATATGGTTCCGGCATTTACTGGACTGGGTGCGCCGTGGTGGGATGCCAATGCTCGGGGTGTGCTGTGCGGTCTGACCCGGGATACGGGACCTAATGAGATCGTCCGGGCCGCTCTGGAGGCGGCCGCCTATCAGACGGCAGATCTGACTCATGCGATGGCCGCAGACGGCCAACCCGTTAATCATATTCGGGTTGATGGCGGCATGGTCGTGAACGATTGGTTCTGTCAGGCGCTGGCAAATATGACGGGTGCCACGATCGACCGTCCCAAGGTCACTGAAACCACTGCACTGGGTGCAGCGCTATTAGCGGCGGTCGGGGCAAAACTGTTTCCTGATCTTGAAACGGCCTGTGCGCATTGGCAGTTGGATCGCCGATTTGAGTCCGAATTGCCTGATACAGAGCGCGAAGAATCGCTGGCGGGTTGGAAAAAAGCGGTCGCCCGGGCCCAGGTCTAGCTGGGCTTTACGCTATCGACGCGGTCGAGTTTGAATAGCGAGGGGAAGGTCTTGTACCCCCATAGCGTAATTGCGAGCGCCAAGCCTGCGCCAACAGTGGCGGTCGCCACAGGTCCGATGGCCGCGGCGGTGGCGCCGCCCCGGAAATCCCCGGCTTCGTTCGAGGTGGCAATAAATAGACTGTTCACCGCGCTGACGCGGCCGCGCAATTCATCAGGCGTCGCCAGTTGAATCAGAGTCATTCGAATGTTGACGCTGACCATGTCGGATGCGCCATAGACAAATAAGGCCGCAAGCGCGATCCAATAGCTATCGGTCAAGGCAAAGGTTGCGATCGATAAACTAAATACCGTCAGTGCAATCAGCAGTTTCAATCCTGCTTTGTCCAACTCGGCCCGTTTTGACATATACAGGCCCATCAGCACAGAACCAATGCCGGGCATTGCACGCATGATGCCCAGATCCTCAGGACCCACCTGAAAGATGTCGGTGGCGTAAATGGGCAGTAACACCAAGACCGATCCTAGACCGACGATCAATAGGTCCAGCGAGAGCGATCCGAGAAGAATCGGGTTATTAAACACGAGGCGAAGGCCGGCACTTAGGTCATTCCAACTGCGCTTTTGTGACCCGGCGGCTTTGATGCGGGGTAACCGGCTGATGGCAAGCAGGCCGACCACGGCGCACGCTGCAATGACGAAGTAGACGCTGCGATCCAACCACAGAATCAATAAACCAGCGATAGCCGGACCAATGGTCATGGCGAAGTTCCATGTGGTCGAGGTCATGGCGATCGCACGATTGAGCTGAGATTTTACGACGATGTTAGGAACGATGGCCTGCATGGCGGGACTGGCAAAGGCTTTACTGGCACCTTGAACAAACACCAGGGTATAAATCCATGCGGTATTGATCGTTGACTCGAGCATGATCCACCCCATGGCGGAGAAGCAGACCAAGTCGACCAAGAGGCAGAGCTTGACCAGCCGCTCTCGAGAGAAGTGATCGACGGCCCAACCTGAGGCAAAGAAGAAGAGGAATACCGGCAGGATCTGAGCCAAGCCAACAAAAGCAAGATCTAGAGGGTCGCCAGAAAATTCATATAGGTGCCATCCCAATGAAACGACAAGCATGGTGCTGGCGAGACTGTGGCAGCCGCGTGCTATCAGAAAAAATGGCAGCATGGATAGGTTTTCTTATTTATCGCAGTGAAAGCAGGGTATCGGACCCCAAGTAGGTTGACTAGCCCCGCGCAAAACCGTATCTTGCGCGGGTCTTAGCGACACCAAGCGGGTATCGTATAAAGGCTATTACCCCAGCCTTCCAAGCTGGTGATGAGGGTTCGATTCCCTCTACCCGCTCCATCTTCTGGGTCAGTTCGGCCAACAGCGAATCATTTGACTTCAGCCGCTTTACTTAGTGGGCGCGAAAGTCTGTTTCAGCAAATCAGAACAATCCGGTCTGCGACGCCAAGGCGTGATACAACGGAATGCCGAAAATAACGTTGAAAGGGAAGGTGATGCCTAGCGACATCAGCATCGCCAGTCCAATGTCAGCGCTGGGTATCGCGACTCGAATTGCAGCGGGAGCGGCAATGTAACTGGCCGAGGCAATCATCGCAGCCAGAATGACGCCAGTGCCCAAACTCATGCCTAAGCCAGCCGCGAGTGACAGTCCAACGAGTCCAAGGACGCAAGGCGCAATCACTGCAAACAAGGCTGCTCGCCACTTGTCGGTTGGGAAGGGGCGCAGCGTGTCGGCCGCCGTCAGGCCCATTTCCAGCAAAAAGATCGCCAGGATCGCTTGGAAAGAGTGAATGAACAGATCGGTAACAGCCGAGCCTTCCCTCGGCCCGTATAAGAAGCCAATGATCAGTCCGCCGGTGAGTAAGACTATGCCTCGGTTGGTCAGGGTTTCATGCCACAGTTTTGAGTTGGATTCGCCGGTTTTGTTGGCCCCTTTGTAGAGTGCGATGGCGACAATAATGGCGGGGAGCTCCAGCATGACCAGATAGAGCGTCACCGTGGCATCGGCGATCAGTTGATGGCTTTCCACGTAGGCCAAAGCCACGGCAAAGGTACCTGCACTGACCGAGCCATAGTGCGCTGCAATGCTTGAGGCATTCGCGCCATTGAATCCCACCAACCGCTGCAGGATTGGCCGCAACACGAATGGAATCAGGCCGCCGACACAAGCAATAACGGCTAAGTTAATCAACAGCGACCAGTGCAAGTTGCCATAGACTGCCATGCCACCTTTAAGGCCGATGGTCAGCATCAGCAGTAGACTCAGAATATCGTAAGCGGCCTTGGGAATGCTCAGATCGGAACGCAATAAGCCTGCGACCACGCCCAACATGAAAAACATCACCACAATATCTGGCATCGATAACAACCTTTCCTAACGTCGAGAGCTTTTTACCAGATTTTGACCTTAACCCTTAGATTATTTTGAAATTAGGGACGGTTTATCTTCATCGAGCAGCACCGGTCAATTTGCTAGGCTCGATACATCAGCTTTTGAATATGCCCAACTCAACTAACTTGCCAAGCAATCAATCCCAATAAGGCGGCAAAGAACAATCCTGCTCGTATGCCCCAGGTCTGTTGGACTCGTATCCTTTGCTCGAGTCGCTCCAGCGCGGCTTTTTGAAGCTCCATTTCTTCGGCCAACCGATCTAACTGAGGATCAATCAAAGCGATATCGGTCGCCATCTCGTCAAGTTGTTCCAGGGTGTCTAGTTCTTTCTTTTCCATGGGCGCGAGTTTGGCGAGATTCAGGCAAAGAATCAAAGCGCTCGATCACATTAAAGCCAACCAAGATCGCCCCGAGCACCTCGAAGATCCATTGCAGGCAGCCATTCGAAGCGGCTAGAACGCCACGTCCCTGGTTAATGATCGGTTGGCTCACCTGCAACTCGTCCATGACGATTTGACCCTGAAGGCCAAGCCGCAGCTGATCGCGACGCTGACTCAACATTCCTCGAGGTCGCAGGCCTCGGCTTAGTGCATTTGTGGTAGCGTCGCCCTATGACGTTGCCCATTCGCCGATTTCCACAGTTTTTGAGCCCACAGCAGCATGCTGACTGGTGGCAGGCTTTGTCCGTTCGGGATTGGCGCCAGTATTCTATTCAAATGTTTGGCCGTGAGGTGTTAGAGCCTCGTTTGATCGATTGGGTGGGTGATCTCAGCTACTGCTACAGCGGTCGTGTATTGGAGCCGCGGCCGGCGGATCCAGCGCTACTGGGCCTGATCCAACAGGTCTCTGAATGGGCGGGTGTCGACTTCAATCATTGCTTGATGAATTACTACCGCAACGGACAAGACAGCATGGGTTGGCATCGGGACGACGAACCTGAATTGGGCGCTGCCCCTACCGTCGCGAGTTTGTCGTTAGGTTGCGAGCGAGATTTCCAATTTCGCCGCCCCGGTCAGCCGACTCAAACCATCCGTTTGGGGCAGGGCGAATTGCTGATCATGGACCCACCTTGTCAGCGTGAGTGGCAGCATCAACTGCCGAAACGGGCCCTGTCAAAATGCGCCGAGCCAC
>JASFWN010000078.1:0-5020 GCA_050049295.1 Pseudomonadales bacterium | reverse complement strand
CTTCAAGGACCGCGAGTCCGAACTCTACGAACGCCCGATCGCATCCCGTGAGTACCTTATTGAAATATTGACCCAGGCCGGTACGCCGCTTGATTTTGATGCCATTGCTCAGGTAATCAATCTAGCAACCGAGCAGCATGAAGCGCTACAGCGTCGATTGTTGGCGATGTGTCGAGACGGTCAGATCACCCGAGATCGCGCCGATCGGTTTTTGTTGGTCGACCGAACGGATTTGATTGCGGGACGTTTTAGTGCGCATCCCGACGGATACGGGTTTGTCATCCGTGACGACGGTGAAAAAGATTTATTTGTTCACGACAAGCAAGCCATGAAGGTCTATGACGGGGATCGAGTCCTGGTGAGGGCCATGCAGTTCCGCGGCCGCGGCGATCTTGAAGCGAAGATTGTCGAAGTCACCGATCGAGCGCACGATTCGTTAGTGGGGCAATTACGCAGCTACGACGGGGTTTGGGTGGTGGAGCCGCGCAATCGTAAGTTGGTGCATCCGGTCGTCATTCATCCAGATCAGACTGCGAGTGCCGAAGTCGGGCAGTACGTTTCGGTCACCCTGACAACGCAGCCCAGCAAACATGCCAGCCCGACGGGCCGAATCGTCCAAGTGATTGGGCACGACGATGATCCAGGTATTGAGATCGCGGTGGCTGTCGGAACCCATGACTTGCCGCATGAGTTCTCCCAGACTGCCTTAGCGCAGGCCGCGGACTACGGCGCCACGATTGATAGTTCGATCGCTCAGCAGCGCACAGACCTGCGCGACTTGCCTTTCGTCACGATCGACGGCGAGGATGCGCGAGACTTTGATGACGCGGTTTATGCCCAGCGTTCATCGACAGGCGGTTGGAAGCTATGGGTGGCGATTGCTGACGTTGCGGAATACGTAAAGCCTGGCATGCAACTGGATACCGAGGCACTGGAACGAGCCACCAGTGTGTACTTTCCACGGCAGGTTATTCCCATGCTGCCTGAAGCCCTTTCCAATGGTCTGTGTTCTCTGAATCCCGACGTTGACCGACTGGCAATGGTGGCCGAGATCAACGTCACAAAAGACGGCAAGCTGTCGAAATTCAATTTTCATGAGGGCGTGTTTAGATCGCATGCTCGCCTGACCTATAACCAGGTCAATGCCGCGCTTGAGGACGGCGAGAAATTTGCAGCCTTGCCGGGAGGCACTCCAGTTCAAGGCAATATCACCGACTTATATTCTCTGTATCAGGCATTGAAAGTAACGCGGGCTGAACGAGGGGCCATCGAGTTTGAGGCGCCTGAGCCAATGTTCCAGATGGACGAGCAGGGCCATATCCAAGGCATCGCGCCGCGTTGGCGGGGGGATTCGCATAAGTTGATTGAGGAGTGCATGTTGCTGGCCAATGTGGCCGCAGCCCAGTTCCTGATTCGTCATAAAACTCCCGCGCTCTATCGAGTTCACCTTGGACCGCCTGTTGATAAGCTTGAAGCGACGCGGGCGGCGCTGGCGCCCTTGGGACTGCATTTGCTGGGCGGCGAGGAGCCTACACCCGAAGACTTTCAGCGTGTGATGGAGCAGGCGCGGGGTCGGACCGACGAAGGGTTGATCCAAGTATTGCTGCTGCGCGCTATGTCCCAAGCGCGTTACGAGCCAGACGAGAAGGGTGGACATTTCGGTCTCGGCTATGAAGCCTACACACACTTCACCAGCCCGATTCGTCGTTATCCCGATTTAATGGTCCATCGGGCACTCAAGGCAATTCTTAGAAAGGATCCCAAGCAGTATCCATACGATCTTGATCGCTTGCATAGCCTGGGTGAGCATTGCTCGAATTGCGAACGTCGGGCCGACGATGCGAGTCGAGATGTGAATGCTTGGCTGAAATGTCGCTTTATGACTCAACGCTTGGGGAACACCTATCAGGGCACGGTGACCGGGGTTGCGCCCTTTGGCTTATTCGTAACGCTGGACGAGCTGTTCGTCGAGGGCATGGTGCACGTTACGGCCTTGCCGAATGATTACTACACTCATGATGCCGTCAGCCACACAATGCGTGGAGACAAGACCGGACTCACATTCCGACTGGCGGATACGTTGCAGGTGCAGGTCGCCCGGGTGGATATGGAGACCCGGCGTATTGATTTCGCCTTACTCGGTGCTAAGCCGAAAAAGAAGACGCTCAAAGACGTGTTAAAGAAACAAAAGAAGCAAAAGAAAAAAGGACGCCGGCGGTGATTGAAACTTTGGTTGGCTGGCATGCCGTCAATGCGCTGATCCAGCGTTATCCGAAACGGATCCAAGCGCTGTATGCGCTGGACTCCCTGGCGCCTGCACGTCTGGATGCCTTGCAAAACTCGGGTATCAAGCTCAACGTCTTGCCGAAAGAGCAATTTTTTAAAACGATTAAATTTGATGACGCGGTCGCGCACCAAGGCGTCGCGGCGCTGGCCGAGGCTTCCAGTGTATTGCCCGAAGGCGCGCTGCCCGAGCATCTGACCCGCGCTAACCCTTTGGTGCTGGCGCTGGACGGAGTCACAGACCCACGTAATTTGGGTGCTATTTTGCGTACGGCCGAGGCCGCCGGCGTGGACGTCGTGATTCAGCCCAAAGACAACAGCGCGGCATTGAATAGTGCAGCCCGAAAAACCGCTTGTGGGGCGGCTGAATTGGTGCCATTGGTGCAGGTGACAAACCTAAAGCGCACTTTAGAAAAGCTTAGAAAGGACGGTTACTGGGTCAGTGGCGCCGCGGGCGAGTCTGACGCGGTTAGCATGACGCAGGCCGATCTGACCGGTGCCCGCGTGCTGGTGATGGGCAGCGAAGGCAAAGGCATTCGTAAATCTGTACGAGAGGCCTGTGACCAATTGGTCGCGATCCCGATGCTGGGTGCGGTGTCCAGTCTGAACGTGTCGGTCGCCACTGGTATTTTGCTGTACGAGGCGCTTCGTCAAAGGAACTAATCATGCGTTGCCCGTTTTGTTCAAACCCTGAAACGAAAGTTATTGATTCACGTTTGATTGCCGATGGCAGTCAGGTCAAGCGTCGTCGGGCTTGTCAGGACTGTGGAACTCGCTTTACGACCTTTGAAACGGTCGAGGTTCAACTGCCCAAAATCATCAAAAGCGATAAGGCCCGTGAAAGTTTTGATGAGGGTAAAGTGCGCCGAGGCATTGATCGAGCGTTGGAAAAAAGACCGGTCAGCAGTGAACAGGTCGAAATGTTAATCGACCGAGTGAAACGCCGTCTACAAGCGACCAGTGAGCGAGAAGTGGAAAGCCAGCGGGTCGGTGAAATTGTTATGAGTGAGTTAAAAACACTGGATGCGGTGGCTTACGTGCGTTTCGCGAGTGTATACAAATCCTTTGAGGACGTGGCCGATTTCGTCAGCGCGGTCAACGAGGCTAATGAATAGTGTTTAGCCAGGCTGATCATCATCATATGGCCCGGGCCT
The DNA here is from genome assembly GCA_050049295.1 of Pseudomonadales bacterium. Classification (GTDB taxonomy): domain Bacteria; phylum Pseudomonadota; class Gammaproteobacteria; order Pseudomonadales; family Litorivicinaceae; genus Litorivicinus. The sequence continues at coordinate 1,583 of JASFWN010000078.1, read as the reverse complement.
TGCAGGCAGCGGAGTCCGTGCGGCATCTGACGCGTGAAAATCCGCGTGTGGGTGCAGTGGTGGTGCAGGCCGACTCGGTGGTGGGCGTCGGTGCGACTCAACCTCCAGGCCAGTCTCATGCCGAGGTGATGGCCTTGGCTCAGGCCGGACAGCGGGCTCGGGGCGCAACCCTTTACGTCACACTCGAGCCCTGCAATCACCATGGCAAGACGCCGCCTTGCGTGGATGCCATCATACAAGCCGGTCTTCGCCGGGTTGTGGTGGCCAGTATCGATCCGAATCCTCAGGTCAATCAGCAGGGTATACAGCGCTTGCAGGCCGCAGGGATTCAGGTGGATTGCGGTTTAATGACAGCTTCGGCCGAGGCGCTGAACCCCGGTTTTATTCGTCGGATGCAAGGTGGCTTGCCCTGGGTGACCATGAAACTTGCCTGTTCACTCGACGGCGCGACAGCCATGTCGAGTGGGGAATCCAAATGGATTACGGGGCCTGAGGCTAGAAAAGACGTCCAGCGGATGCGAGCGCGGTCCGGGGCTATCGTCAGTGGCATTGGTACCTTGTTGGCCGATGATCCCTCGCTCAATGTTCGCTGGGCCCAGTGCGGTCTGGATCCTGCACCCCTGGGCATCGCAGACCAACCCCTTCGTGTTGTTATGGATCGTCAGGCTCTGACGCCGCCACAAGGTCAGTGGGCTCGTAGCACGGGAGCAAAACTTGTGGTGCATGAGCCTGGCCCAGAAACTAGGGTAAACTCTCTGCAAGCGGCGGGGGTAGAGACGCTTGAGCTGGCTCAAGTCACGCCCAAGGCACTGCTGATGCGATTGGCTCAGCGGGGCGTGAATGAAGTGTTAATTGAGGCCGGTCCGCGATTAGCCGGCGCTTGGATGCAAAGCGGCTGTGTTGATCGATTGGTCATTTTTCAGGCACCCCTCTTGATGGGCAGTGAAACTCGGCCTTTAATGCACACCCCTGGATTGACGGCATTGTCGAACGCTTGGCGTTTGACGCTGGAATCCCACCGACAAATCGGTGTGGATCAACGATTTGAATACACTGTGGAGTCCCATGGAACTGAATAGCACCCAAGAGCTCATCGACGATATTCGCATGGGCAAAATGGTCATCTTGATGGATGACGAGGATCGTGAAAACGAAGGCGATCTGATCATGAGTGCCAGTCACTGTCGTCCGGAAGACATCAATTTCATGGCCAAGGAAGGGCGCGGATTGATCTGCCTGACGCTGACCCGTGAACGCTGTGAGCAGTTGAACTTAGGGTTGATGGTCGGTGATAACCAATCCGGCCACGGAACCAACTTTACCCTGAGTATCGAGGCGGCCGAGGGAGTGACCACGGGCATCAGCGCAGCTGACCGCGCACGTACGGTTCAAGCGGCCGTTGCACCTAATGCGCAACCCAGTGACTTGGTTCAGCCAGGGCACATTTTTCCCCTGAAAGCACAGGACGGTGGCGTGCTAACCCGGGCCGGTCACACCGAAGCCGGATGTGATTTGACTCGGCTGGCGGGCGTGGCTCCGGCCGCGGTCATTGTCGAGATTATGAACGACGATGGGACCATGGC
>JASFWN010000077.1:0-5024 GCA_050049295.1 Pseudomonadales bacterium | reverse complement strand
GTTGGATTCATTGATTCAACAGACTGCCGTGTTGACCGAGGCGCAGCGTCGCGGCCTGACATTCGGTGATGCACAAATCGATGCGCTGCTGACCAGCGCACCGGAGTTTCAAGAGAATGGACAGTTTTCCCCCGCGTTATTTGACCAATTTGTTGCGCGTCAGGGCTTTGGCCGGGTTGGGTTCCGGGAGGCACTGCAAGAGCAGCTAGTGGTCAATCAGTGGACCTCAGGGTTGGCGGATAGTGCCTTTGCGACGCCCTCACAGGTCGAGTTGGCGCTTAAGTTAGAAGGTCAAACGCGGTCGGTTGCATTGCAAGCCTTCACTTCATCTGAGCAAAGCTTGATCGCAACACCGTCGAATTCAGATTTAGAAACACTTTACCAAGCCGATACCGCGCGTTGGATGCGGCCACAAACCGTAACTGTCGATTATGTCTTGCTGGATCGAGATCGTGGTCTGGATCTGGATGCCGTGGATGAGGCCGAAGTACGTGATGCCTATGAACGCTATGTGACCAGCCTGAGTGCATCACAGGAGAATCGCGCGTCTCACATCCTGCTGATGGGCGATGACAGCTTGGCGCAGGCTGAAGCGGCTTTGGCGCGGATTAATGCCGGCGAAACGTTTGAAGCCGTTGCCGCCGAGGTGTCTCAGGATCCTTTGAGTGCGCAGCAGGGTGGTGATTTGGGATTTGCAGACCCTTCAACCTACGTACCTGAATTTGCGCAAGCACTGGAAGCACTCAGCGTTGGTGAAATGTCGGGGCCAGTAGAAACGCCCTTCGGTCATCACATTATTAAGCTGACTGAATCGCGAGCGCAGACGCCTGACAGTTATGACGTCCGAGCCAACGAGTTACGTCGTCAGTTGGCCGAACAACAAGCCGGTATACGCTATGACGCGGATGCTGAAGAGTTAGCCAATATCGCCTTCTCGGGCGATCTTGAGGAAGCGGCCGAGGTATTGGGCTTAGACATTCAAACATCACAGCCCTTCACTCAAGAAGCCGGTACTGGAATCGCCGAAAACCTAGGCATTCGAGTCGCCGCATTCGGCGATGAAGTTCAGGCTGGCGAGAATTCAACCCTGCTCGAGGTCGAAGCCGGCGTGATCGTGTTGCGACTCAATTCAAGTGAGCCCGAGCGTCAACTAGCGCTAGACGAGGTACGCGACGAGCTGGTCGCCCTATGGGAAGCTCAGCAACGTGCAGAACAAGCTCAGCAGGCAGCGCAGGCCGCCTTAGCGGGCTTGGGCGCAGTTGAAGCTCAGTCGGTCACTCGTGCTGAAAGCTCGATCCCTGCGGAAGTGATACAGGCGATTTTTGCTATGGCTCCCGGTCAGCAACAGGCCATTTCAGCTTCAAACGGCGATGCTTATGCGGTTGAGCTGCGTGAAGTGGTTCCGGGAGAGCTGGAAGATACCGTTGGGATGAGTGCATTTTTGACCAGTCAAGCTCGCCAGCAAGCCGGTCGTGCACTGGGCGAATGGGCGCAATCCAACGCACAGGTCGAACGGTAAATGGAGTTTTTGGCCGAGCTATTCAGTTTTGTTCTAAAAGCGGTCGTGATTGCTGCGGTCGGGTTGGTTCTGATCGCGACCATGGCTCGAGCGCAACAAGGCAAAGAAGGTGGACTGCGGGTGATTGATTGGGGTGCGCGTTGGAAGGCGTACCGCGCTCAGCTTCTGTCCGTTCGGCATTTAAAGCAAGCCAAAGCGACCAAAAAGCAGGCTAAAAAGCTGGCGAAACAGCCAGTTCAAGGGACGCTTTGGGTCATTAATTTCAATGGTGACATGCGCGCCTCTGGACTCAAAGGTTTGCGTGAAGCCATCAGTGCCGTGTTAGTGAGTGCTGAAGCCGGCAAAGACGCCGTCTGTATTCGCCTCAAAAGCCCCGGTGGTGGGGTCACAGAGTACGGACTCGCAGCCAGCCAATTAATCCGTATTAAAGACGCCGGTTTGCATCTGACTGTCGCGGTTGAAGGTGTTGCCGCGAGCGGCGGTTACATGATGGCGGTCGTAGCAGATCGGATTATGGCGGCGCCATTTTCAGCCGTTGGTAGCATTGGCGTGGTCGCCCAGGTACCTAATTTCCACCGTGCGCTTAAAAAAGCCGATGTGGATGTAGAGGTTGTAACTGCAGGCAAGCATAAGCGCACCTTGACCATGCTGGGCGAGAACACTGACGAGGGTCGCACAAAATTCAAAGAAGACCTGGAGCAAATTCACCGGTTGTTTAAGTCTTTTGTGGCGCAACATCGCCCCGCGCTGGACATTGAGAAAGTGTCCGAAGGCGATGTCTGGTTTGGTCAGGATGCGCTGGAGGTCGGTTTGATCGACGAGGTGGCTCAGGTTGATGACTGGCTGATGGCGCAGTCTGAAGAGCATGCCGTGCTCGAAGTGCGCTACGAGCTGCCCAAACGTTTTGGGGATCGGTTAGGACGTGGTGTACGAGCATTCGCCCAGCAATTGATGCCGAACGCATGGACAAAGTAACCATCTATACCGATGGGGCCTGCAAAGGTAATCCAGGTCCCGGTGGATGGGGCGCGTTATTAATTGCCGGCGAACATCAAAAAGAGCTCTTTGGTGGCGAAGACAACACCACCAATAACCGCATGGAGTTAATGGCGGCCATCAGCGCACTCGAGGCATTAAAGCGTCCCTGCCAAGTTCATCTGATCACGGACTCGGTCTATATGAAGGACGGCATCACGAAATGGATTGCGGGTTGGAAGAAGCGGAATTGGAAAACCAGTGCCGGTAAGCCGGTTAAGAATCAGGACTTGTGGGAACGCTTAGATCGCTCGGTTGCAGGCCATGACATTCACTGGGGCTGGGTCAAAGGACACGCGGGTGATCCTGGCAATGAAAAGGCCGATGAGTTAGCCAATAAAGGGGCGTTGTTATGCTTAGACAAGTCGTCTTAGATACCGAAACCACCGGTATCGAACCTGAGCTAGGTCACCGCATCATCGAGATCGGCTGTGTTGAGCTTGTGAATCGACGTTTGACTGGCCGTGTCTATCATGAGTATCTACAACCGGATCGAGAAATCGATCAGGGCGCCTTTGAAGTGCATGGCATCAGCAATGAATTTCTTGCGGACAAGCCTCGCTTTAATGATGTGGCGGATGGGTTTTTAGAGTTTATCGACGGCGCTGAGCTGGTGATTCATAACGCAGCCTTTGACGTTGGTTTTTTGGATGCAGAATTAGCCCGTATTCCGGGCAAGCCAAAGATTAAAGACGTGTGTCATGGCGGCGAAGCCACCGACTCTTTGTTGTTGGCTCGTAAGAAACGCCCCGGACAGCGCAATAGTTTGGATGCCCTGTGCAAGGTCTATGGCATTGATAACTCGAATCGAGAACTGCACGGAGCGTTGCTGGATGCCCGGCTGCTAGCCGAAGTTTATCTGGCCATGACCCGCGAGCAGAGCACCCTGTTGGCGGCCAGTTCAGGTCAGCAGTCTACTGTGATGACGGCCGAGACGATTCGTCGCATCGAGGGGCGTCAGGGCGGTGCAAACTATCCCGTGGATCAGGAAGAACAAGCGGCCTTTCAATCACTCATGGATGCAATGAGAAAGCAAAATGAGCAGTTGGGATGGGACGATGTCGATCTTTCGCGGTGATGCCGAATTCAACTGGCAACCACAGACGGCGCTAGGGAGCGCGAAGGCTTATCTCATCTTCTCGCCCTCACGCCAGGTGTTGGTCGGCCCTACTGGACCTGTTTTGACCGATTGGGATATCGAGATTTCACAGGGCGCAACGACCTTGGTAGGGCATGTAGGCGAGCATGACCTCTACGTCGGGCAATGGACAAAAAACGTGCCGGCTGGTTATGAGTGGTGTGATTTAAGAGCCACGATACGATCCAGTGCTGATGATCATGAATTCATTGCATTGAGTGCCGGTATTCAGCGACTGGAATTTTTGCTCGATCATCGGTTTTGTGGTCGATGTGGACATGCCACTGAGCTCAATCCGGGGGACTCGGGCATTCGCTGCGGGGACACGGAGTGCAGGGCGATACACTATCCGCGAATCGCGCCGAGTGTGATTGTGTTGGTCACTCGAGGCGATCAGTGTTTATTGGCGCGTTCGCCTCGGTTTGAACCCGGAATGTATTCCACCCTGGCCGGATTCATTGAGGCCGGTGAGTCGGCAGAGCATGCCATTCGCCGTGAAATCCGTGAGGAAGTCGGTATCGAGGTTAAGAATCCGACGTATTTCGGAACTCAGAGCTGGCCCTTTAAGCACTCGTTGATGATGGGATACTTCGCCGAATATGCCGCTGGCCACATCGAGGTCGATGGGGTCGAGATTGTGGATGCTAACTGGTACCGCCGAGATACGTTGCCTCAATTGCCATTACGGGCCAGCATTTCTCGGGCCTTGATTGATACCTGGCTAGCGTCCGGGAATCACTAGCTGCTCACCAATTTGCAGATAACGGCCAAGATCGTTCGCCTCGCGCAAACTGCGAACGCTCACACCGTAGCGTTGGGCGATCACGGACAAAGACTCACCCGCTCGAACACTATGCAGGTTGCCGCCTTCTGGGATGTCTTGTGCGTTGCCAAAGGTGACGGCGAGCACTTGATTGATGCGGATCAGGTTGGACTTTAATTTGTTGAGCTTTTTGAGCTCCGCAACGGTCATGTCAAAGCGCAGTGCAATACCGCTCAAGGTATCGCCGGATTTGACGGTGTATTCACGCATCTGTGCCCATTCACTGCGCGGTAAGTCAGCGAGCTCTGCCAAAATTCGTTCGCTGGTTCCCACGGGGACCGCGACAACGGAGCCATCAACCGGCGTGTGGAAGCGGCGCAGGCAAGGATTGAGTGTTCTTAAGTCGTCAATGGATGTCTGACTCCAGTCCGCCAAGAGCTGCAGGTCTACGGCCGCCTCTAAGCTAAGTTGATCAAAGACGGGCACCATCGGAACGGCGGGTAAAGTAATATCAAAGTCTTCGGGATTCCTAACGATCTCGGCTAAGGCCAGCAAACGCGGCACATATT
>JASFWN010000075.1:0-5035 GCA_050049295.1 Pseudomonadales bacterium | reverse complement strand
CGAGTCCGATACTCACGTGCCCGTCATTGCCGTTACCGCAGCCGTCATCGGACAGGAAACCGACCAGCTCATGGCCGAGGGCGCAACGGCTGTGTTGTCCAAACCCATCAAAGTGGATGAGTTGGCCAAGGTGCTGAGTAGGCAGAAAGCAGAAGAGGCAGTTTAGCTCGGCAAGTTCTTTGGACATCGCCGATTTCTGGATCTCATAAAAAACGCCCCGAAGGGCGCTTTTTGTTTATGCGGCTGGTTACAGCAACAACTCCCGAATATCGCCCAGTAGCTGAGCCATACGCGTGGTGAAGCGAGCCCCGTCGGCACCGTTAACCGCACGGTGGTCATAACTTAGACTGATCGGCATCATCAACCGGGGCTGGAACGCAGATCCGTCCCAAACCGGCTGCATGCTGGCCTTAGACACGCCCATGATTGCGACCTCGGGCGTATTGACGATCGGTGTGAACTGAGTACCACCAATCGAGCCCAGTGACGAAATCGTAAAGCAACCACCGGTCATATCCGCGGCGGTCAGTTTTCGATCACGTGCCTTCCCTGCCAACTCAATGGTTTCACGCGCAATGTCGTAAATCGATTTTTTATCCGCGTCACGAATCACTGGCACCATCAGACCTGCCGGTGTATCGACCGCCATACCAATGTGCACGTAGTCCTTCTTGATGATTTCTCCGCTATCCATGTCCAGTGCGACATTGAATTGCGGCAATTCACGCAGGACTGTGGCAGCCGCCTTAATCAGGAATGGCAGGGGTGTCAGTTTCACGCCCGCTTTTTCAGCCGCCGCCTTTTTCGCTTTGCGGAAAGCTTCCAAGTCAGTGATATCGACTTCATCAAACTGCGTCACCGCCGGCACATTCAACCAAGACTTGGTCATGTTGTCGGCCGTCACGCGATGCAACTTGGACATTTTTTCGCGGGTCACCGGACCAAACTTTGAGAAGTCTGGCAGCTTCACCCCGGGGATGCCCGAACCGGTCTGAGCAGACGTTGCTGGGGCGGGATTGGCCAGTGCTTTTTTGACGAAGTTCTGTACGTCTTCTTTGAGTACACGGTTACGTGGACCGCTTGGCGTCACCTGTGTCAGGTCTACACCCAAATCCCGTGCCAGGGCACGAACCGCAGGGCCTGCATGGACGTCAACTGCACTGCTGGTCGGACCGGCCGTGGGCGCTTTAGCCGGTGCGGTCGCACTCGGAGCCGCCGCCTTGGGCTGAGCCGGGGTAGCCGCGGGAGCAGCCACAGGTGTCGCCGGCTGTACAGGCGCAGCTGCGACTGAACCGGTCAGGCTCGCAATAGGGCTGCCTTCACTGACCTTATCGCCTTCTTTAACGCTAATGGCCTGAACCGTTCCGTCTGCCGGGGCCGGAATTTCCATGCTGGCTTTATCGGATTCCAAAACAATCAAGGTGTCACCTTCGGAAACCGAATCACCGACTGAAACCGCGACCTCAATGACTTCTACATCACTGGCGTCGCCAATATCGGGTACAGCCACGTCAATGGGCCCGACAGCAGTGACCGGCGTTGCGGCGATTTCAGCCACAGGCGCTTCGGCCGGCGCTGTCTCTGCGGCGGGGCTTGCTGGGGCAGAAGCGGCCGCAGACCCTAAGATCACAGCGATCTCGTCGCCTTCCCCGACCTTAGAACCTTCGCTGACCGCGAGGCTTTGAATGGTGCCCGCACTGGGTGCCGGAATTTCCATGCTGGCTTTGTCTGATTCCAACACGATCAAGGTGTCGCCCTCTTCAACGGCGTCACCGACCGCGACGGTCACTTCGATGACCTCAACATCGCTCGCATCCCCAATGTCGGGTACTCGAGCGACCGCTTCGGCCATCGCGGCACTTTCTGCTGCCGGTGCAGCTGCTGGTGCTGGCTCCGCAGGCGCCTGCTCGACTGCTGCCTGGGGCTCGGCTGAGCTACCCGATAACACAACGATATCGACACCTTCGTTAACCTGATCACCTTCCTTGATCAGAACCTGCTGGATAACGCCCGCAGCCGGTGCAGGAATTTCCATGCTGGCTTTATCAGACTCCAACACAATCAGCGTATCGCCCTCTTCTACGGTGTCGCCCACCGAAACCGAGACTTCGATCACTTCGACCTCTGACGCATCCCCGATATCCGGGACCTTTACGTTCAAATCACTCATCTCTCAGGGTCCTTACGCGAACAGCGGGTTAAGCTTGTTGATATCAATGCCAAAGTCTTTGATGGCTTTGGTGACGACGGCAGGCTTGATATCGCCCTTTTCTGCTAAAGCATTCAAAGCAGCCACGACGATATAGTGACGATTCACCTCAAAATGCTCGCGCAGCTTGGTGCGGCTATCGCTTCGACCAAATCCGTCGGTACCCAGCACCTTGTAGACACCCGGCACCCATTCGCGAACCTGATCGGCATACAGCTTAATGTGATCAGTTGCAGCCACCACTGGCGCATCGACTTCGCTGAGGACCTGGGTAACCCAAGGCTGCTCGGCTTTTTTACCGGGGTTGAGGAGGTTGCGACGCGACACATCCAGGCCGTCACGGCGCAGCTCGTTAAAGCTGGTCGCGCTTAGCACATCAGCGTCAACGTTAAAGTCGCTGGCCAATAAATCAGCCGCGGCTTCAACTTCCCGCAAGATGGTGCCTGAACCCATCAGTTGGACACGCAGCTTGCGTTTGCCAGCGGCTTTTTTCAGGCGGTATAGACCCTTAAGGACACCCTCTTCACAACCCTGCGGCATTTCTGGGTGCGGGTAGTTTTCATTCATCAACGTCAGGTAGTAACTGACGTTTTCTGCATTCTGATACATCCGCTTGAGACCATCCTGAACGATGATCGCCACTTCGTGCGCGTAGGTCGGATCGTAGGATTTAACGTTCGGAATCACACCGGCAAAAATATGACTATGACCGTCCTGGTGCTGCAGACCTTCGCCATTCAATGTGGTTCGACCGGCGGTCGCGCCCAGCAAGAAGCCCTTGGCTTGCATATCACCTGCTGCCCAAGCCAAATCACCGACACGCTGATGGCCAAACATGGAGTAGTAGATGTAGAAAGGAATCAACGGCACGCCATAGTTTGCATAGGCGGTACCTGCCGCGATCCAACTGCTCATGGCGCCAGCTTCGTTAATGCCTTCTTCCAGAATCTGACCGCTGGCCGATTCGTGGTAGCTCAGTACCATGTCCGAATCGTGAGGCGTGTACTTCTGCCCCTCAGTTGAGTAGATACCCACCTGCTTGAACATGCCTTCCATACCAAAGGTACGGGCTTCGTCGGGCACGATCGGAACGGCGTATTTACCAATCTGCTTGTCTTTAACAATGGTGGCCAACATACGCACAAAGGCCATGGTGGTCGAAATTTCACGCTCGCCCGTACCCTTAGTTTGAGCACTGAATTTCTCAATACCCGGCACTTCAATCCCAGCAAAGCTGTTGTCGCGAGCCGGCAAGAAACCGCCCAGCTCTTCACGTGCCTTTTTCATGTACTGAACTTCAGCACTATCAGGGCCAGGGGTGTAGTAAGGCAGCTCTTCCAACTGCTCATCTGTGATGGGCAATGCAAAGCGATCTCGGAACAGACGCAAGTTTTCAGCATCCAGTTTTTTCGACTGGTGCGCCGGGTTGCGGCTCTCACCTGCACTGCCCATGCCGTAGCCTTTTACCGTTTGGGCCAAGATAACCGTGGGTTGACCTTTATGCGCACTGGCCGCGGCGTAGGCGGCGTATACTTTGTAGGGGTCGTGACCACCACGGTTGAGCTTGCCGACTTCCTCGTCAGACATGTGCTCGACCATCTTGAGTAATTCAGGATCGGTGCCAAAGAAGTGTTCACGGGTATAAGCGCCACCGTTGGCTTTGCAGTTCTGCAACTCACCGTCAACGATTTCGTCCATGCGCTTTTGCAATAGACCCTTGGTGTCTTTTTCAAACAGCGGATCCCAGTGACGGCCCCATAGGCATTTCACCACGTTCCATCCGGCACCGCGGAAAACGCCTTCCAGTTCTTGAACGATCTTGCCGTTACCACGAACCGGGCCATCCAAGCGCTGCAGGTTGCAGTTGATCACAAATACCAAGTTATCGAGCTTTTCGCGGCCCGCCAGCGAAATCGCCCCCAAGGATTCAGGTTCGTCCATTTCACCGTCACCCAAGAATGCCCAGACTTTTTGACTGGTCGCGGGTTTCAGTTCACGGTTTTCCATGTAACGCATCACGTGCGCCTGGTAGATCGCCTGTAGCGGCCCCAAGCCCATCGACACCGTTGCAAACTGCCAGTAGTCAGGCATCAACCAGGGATGGGGGTAACTCGATAGCCCTTTGCCATCCACTTCACGACGGAAATTGTCCAGGTCCTCGGCATTAAAGCGCCCTTCTAAGAACGAACGAGCGTACATGCCCGGGCTCACGTGACCCTGGTAATAAATTAGGTCAGGACCTTCTGGATGATTCGGGCCTTTCCAGAAGTAGTTGAAGCCAATCTCGTACAGAGTCGCAGCAGACTGGTAAGAAGCGATGTGACCGCCTAGGTCGTCGCCACTTTTGCCAGCACGCATGACCATGGCCAATGCGTTCCAGCGCACCAACGAGCGAATCCGGCGCTCCATGAACAAGTCGCCCGGCATCGGAGTCTGTTCGCTAGCAGGAATCGTATTGCGATAAGGAGTGGTCAGCGCAACGGGGACCTGAGCGCCCACCTGAGATGCGCGATTAACGAGTCGTTTAAGAAGATATCCCGCGCGGTCTACGCCTTCGTGTCGAAGGACGGATTCGAATGAATCGACCCATTCTTGGGTTTCTACGGGGTCTAAATCTGTGTTGTCAGGATGGTTAGCCATGCCCAAACTCCCTAGTCGAATAGTTTCAAAGCACTCGTTGGCTTGTGGCCAGAGTGCTCATTTATTCCAGACCCTTTTCGCCGGATTTTATGGCTTAAAAAGGTCCCGCCTTTGGGATGTTCTCTGCCGCTCTTCGGCGGCTATGTTATCTCGGACCATATCTCCGACGGTCTCGAGGTGTTCTCG
>JASFWN010000074.1:0-5038 GCA_050049295.1 Pseudomonadales bacterium | reverse complement strand
TCCATTGGGCGATCCATGGTGGTTAGGCAGGCTGGCCGCGATGCATGCGGCGGGTGATATCCATGTATCCGCCGGTCAAGTGCTCGCGCATACCAGTTCAATCACCGTACCTGACAACCAGTCCAAGCTGGTGGCTCGTGATCTTGAATACACCAGGGATGGATTGGCCAGCATTGAGTTGGGCCAGAATTTGGGCGGGCACAGTGCAGCCGGCGTACAGGCAAACCTGACCTTGACGTTAATGGGTGATGGATCTCCCAGTCATAGCGCTCTTGCGGCCGGCCAGCGTGTCTGGATTTCGAGGCCGCTGGGCAGTGGGCTGTTATTTACCGGTGCCATGGAAAATCGAGTTCGTGGTCGATTCATTGATCGCTGGTGTGACCGAGCGGTTGACTTATCTTATGATCTCGAGGGTATCCAGACCCCGGTTCGAATGACAGATATCACAGGCTTTGGATTGGCCGGGCACTTAGGCAGTCTTATTGAAGGGTACGAGGTTCAGTGGCAGGGCGATCTGCCCGCGTATGACGGGATTGATTTCGAGGCAAGGCCGGTTCTAGCGGCCAGCAATGCATCCTTGGCGGGCAATTTGATCGGCGGATTGTCGGTTAGAAATCATGCACTGGCAGTTGATCCACAGACCCTAGGCGGGGTGTTGGCGATCTGGCCAGAGGACTATCAGCCGCCGGCCCATTGGATTCATGTGGCCACCCTAATCGCCCCGGCTACGCCCAAGGTTTAACTGCGTCTGTTCCTAGCCATAGGTAGCATGTCCCCAGTTTATTAATAGGGTGACAACATGACCTACGCATCTGACTTTCAACGCTCGGTAGAAGCGCCGGAAGCCTACTGGGGCGATATCGCTAAGCAACTGGCTTGGTACAGAGCGCCGCAAACCATTTTGAGTACCGACGACAATGGCAGCGATCGCTGGTTTGCCGATGGTGAGTTGAACACTTGCTATCTAGCGGTGGATTACCACGTTGAGCAGGGACGAGGCGACCAGGTTGCAATCATTTACGATTCTCCAGTCACCCAAACCAAGCGAAAAATTACTTACGCACAGCTTCAAGCTGATGTGGCTCAGCTGGCTGGCGCGCTGGCCGCACGGGGCATCGCCAAGGGCGACCGTGTATTGGTGTATATGCCCATGGTGTACGAGGCCGTTCTTTCGATGTTGGCCAGTGCCCGCCTAGGAGCAGTGCATTCGGTGGTGTTTGGTGGTTTTGCAGCCAGTGAGCTGTCTACTCGGATCGACGATGCCACCCCGAAAATTATTCTGACTGCAACCTGCGGTATCGAGCCGAGTCGGACGATTGAGTACATGCCAATCGTTAACGAAGCCATTGCGATGTCTGAACATCAGGTGGGCCAGGTCATGATTTTGGCTCGCGAGCAGGCGCAGTACGAATTACAAGCGGGACGCGACATTGACTGGCAAAGCACGGTGGCGGCCGCTCAGCCGGCGGACTGTGTGCCTGTATTGTCAACCGACCCGCTGTACATCCTGTACACCTCAGGCACGACCGGCAAGCCCAAAGGCGTGGTGCGAGACAACGGTGGTCATGCTGTGGCTCTGAAGCACTCCATGAAGCTGGTTTATAACGTTGAGCCGGGCAGTGTTTTCTGGGCGGCGAGTGATGTGGGTTGGGTCGTAGGCCACAGTTATATTGTTTATGGGCCATTGCTAAACGGTAACACCACCATTGTTTATGAGGGTAAACCGGTTCGCACGCCCGACGCGGGTGCGTTTTGGCGCCTAATTGAAGAATACCAAGTCGAGGTGCTGTTCACGGCACCAACGGCCTTCCGCGCCGTTCGCAAAGAAGACCCCGAGGGGGCACTGTACGCCGATTACAACACTGACAGTCTGAAGGCTGTTTACATGGCCGGTGAGCGTTTGGATCCACCGACCCAAGAGTGGATTGGTCAGGTAACCGGCGTTCCTGTGATTGACCATTGGTGGCAAACCGAGACTGGCTGGGCAATTGCCTGCAACCCTCGTGGCCTTGAAACCTTTGAAGTGAAGTTTGGTTCGGCAACCAAGCCAACACCCGGATTTAATGTCCAGGTGCTCGATGACGACGGCGTTGAAGTGGCGGCCGGCGTGCAGGGCAACATCGTGGTCAAGCGCCCGATGCCACCGAGTTGTTTCCCTACCGTCTGGGGTAATCACGATCGTTACCTGAGCGGTTACATGGAAGCCTTCCCGGGCTATTACCAATCCGGTGATGGGGGCTACATCGATGAAGACGGTTACCTATTTGTCATGGGACGTACTGATGACGTCATCAACGTGGCAGGTCACCGACTCTCGACGGGTGAAATGGAAGAGATTGTGGCGGCGCATCCTGCGGTTGCAGAGTGCGCCGTGATCGGTGTTCAAGACCCGCTCAAAGGTCAGATGCCGATTGGGCTCGTGATCTTGAAGGATGGCGCGGGCATTGACCCCGAGACGCTACAAAAAGAGCTGGTTGCAAATGTTCGAGCCACCATTGGCGCGATTGCCTGCTTCCAGACCGCACACGTGGTGAACCGCTTGCCCAAGACTCGATCAGGAAAAATCTTACGTGCGATTCTCCGTAAGATCGCTGACGGTCAGGATTATGTTGTGCCGTCTACGATTGAAGATATGGGTGCCTTGGATGACGCCAAGGCATTGTTCGGGCAGTCGGCTTAATCCGACTTCCTCATCTTGATCAGTTGGCTCAGCGTGTCCTGCGTTGAGCCAACGCATACTTCGGTTCGATCCGATTGATTCAAGCGCTTCGCCCCATGGGCATAGGTGGGATCGTAGTGATGAATCAATAGGTCAGACACCAGTGCCTCAAAGTTACTTTGATGGATCCAAGTGATCCACTGATCAATCCGAGCATTGCTGTGTCTGGGCCTAAGGACGTTGAGTTTCTCAATCAACTGATCCGGTGCATCGACCCACATGGGATAGTCTTTTAGTAGCTGAGCCACTCGATCCGCGAGGCTGACCTGAAGTTCGACCTGAGGGGCGGCATGGATTTTGGTCATCAGCGCCGCCGGAATCGTGAGCTTGCCCAAATTAGCGGATTCACTTTCAACCCAAACCTCTGTTCCAGACTCTAGCGAGGAAAGGTGATGGTATAGACGACTCTCAAACGCCCGTTGGGTCGGTTGCCCACCGTTCACATCCCCCAACAAACTGCCGCGATGGCCTCCCAAGCCTTCCAAATCTAGGGTGGGCTCCCCGGCCTCGGCTAAGGCCTGGAGCCAGCGGGTCTTACCGACGCCGGTCGGGCCAGACAGCACACGCCATTTGAGCGACTCGATCCGTCTGGGTAGCCCGGACATGACTTCGTTGCGCCAATGCTTGTAGCCACCGTTGATTAGCTTGGGCGAAAAACCGATTTCTTTTAGCACTAGGGCTAACGAGCCACTGCGTTGTCCGCCTCGCCAGCAATACACCCACATAGGGTGGCCTTGTGGTAGTCCGCTTAGGCTATGTTCTACGTGATCGGCGATATTGCGGGCGGCTAACGACGCACCACGGATGCGGGCTTTAAATGGACTGGCTTGTTTGTAGAGCGTGCCGACTTCGATCCGTTCTTGATCATTTAAAGTTGGGAGATTGATGGCTCCGGGAATATGATCGGCTGCAAATTCGCTTTCGCTTCGAGCATCGATAATTAAGCCGGTGGGAAGTTGGCCTTCTAACCGAAGGCGAGGAATTTCTCTGCGCATCGACGCAGTCTATCTGCAAAGCGGCGTCTAGGCATCGGAATCTTCGGATTCGTTTTCGCTGAACTCGTTGAAATGCAAGCCTTTTAGGCTGGAGCGGTGTGAGGGGCCTTTGACTTCGCGTAGTCGGAGCTGCAGATCTGAAGGGATTGGCATTACAGGGGTCCAAGCGCTGCCACTTTTCTCAACCAAGCCCAAGCGATAGAGTTCTTTGCAATACCACTCGGCGTCCCGCGTAGACGCGACTAGCTGAGTGTTGCGATAGACTTCATAAGGGCTGGCGCCCCCTGCGGTTTGAATGACTTCAAACACCCGTCGTGCGGGTGTGGTCCGTTCTCCAGCCGTAAACTTCATAATGTCCACCTCTGTATTTGAGAGTAGACCATTCGCCGGCAAAGACATCGGTACTTGAGTGCTAGCTTTGCCCTAAAGTTTGTTCGAAAACTTCGTAATGGCCACCCGCTAAACCTAGTGCTTGATAAGTAGACTGCGCCACCTTGTTGTCTTTTTCAACGTACAGGCGAAGCTCGGCCACACCTTGAGCGCGTGCTTGAGTCACCACGTGTTGATGCAGTTGTCTAAATACGCCTTGCCGACGAGCGCTGGGCCAAACGTAAACGCTTTGAAACCACCACATGGGCGCATTACGCCAATCCGACCATTCCGTTGTGATCATGCATTGCCCGAGGATTCCTCGATCGTTCTCAGCGATCCAGTACTGGCCTAGTTCCGGGTGGTGCATCAGATGTTCGACCCCTAAGGCAACGATTTTCGTCTCTAATTCTAGGCCCTCCGTTTCGCGGGCTAATGACTGATTGCCCGCCACTAGGATGTCTCGATCTCTCATTTGCGCTGGACGAATTTGAAGCTGCTGCACTAGGGTACTCCCATGAAGATTTTATTGTTCTTGCATGCTGAACACTCGACCGCGGGCCGGGTGGGACGGATCTTATCAGAGCTGGGTCATCAAGTTGTCGAGGCTCGGCCCTGTATCGACGGTTATTTGCCGATCGCATTAGAACAAGCGGACGCGCTGGTGGTATTCGGCGGACCAATGAGCGTCAACGACCCTGAAATGGCTAGCGAATTATTAGTGATCGAACAGTTTCTGCAGCAGCAAAAACCATACTTGGGCATTTGCCTAGGGGCTCAGTTTTTAAATCGGGCCTACGGTGGTCGGGTCGTTCGTTCTCAGACAGGGCAGGTTCAGATGGGTTGGCACGCATTAGGCGAGCGAGATCGACTGTTTGCGGATCTGGATTGGGTGTACCAGTGGCACAGTGAGTGGATGGATCCTGCCGATGAATTCCGAGTCAGTTGCCGGGAT
>JASFWN010000073.1:0-5140 GCA_050049295.1 Pseudomonadales bacterium | reverse complement strand
CGAGGCGGACGATCCAGAGCTTGCGAAATACTATCGTTCGCTGTTGCGCGCAGAGGGTCGGCATTTTGAGGACTATTTGGCGCTGGCCGTTGATCGAGCAGGTCAGGTGGAAGTGGACACAAGGCTATCCAGGTTTCTTGAGTTAGAACAGTCGCTTATCCAAGAAAGTGACAGTGAATTCCGGTTCCATTCGGGGCCGATTATCGAATCGGCGGTCGCTTAGATCGTGATTTCAGTGCACCAACCGTGGTGCCATTTTTTTAACCCCGCAAAGGTGTGGGTCTCGACGTAGACCCAAGCCTCTGGCCGCCAGTCTCCCATCACGATTCGATTCCCGCTTGGGCGTCGATGCACCGCGGGGCGGTGTGTGTGGCCGTGTACGATCTGGCCGTCGGGAACCGATGCCGGCGTCACATCGGCAATGTGACTTTGAGTTTGTTTGCCGGTTTCACGCGAAGTTTCGCGAGCTTGCGATGCGAATGCCTGTCGCTGCTCCAGTGAAAGGCTAAGAAAATGCTCTCTAAATTCTGGGGATCGGGACTTGTGTCGCCAGGCCATATAATCCAAGTCCTGGGTGCAGAATTCATCCCCATGCGACCAGTGCGCGCCGCGGTGTAAGAATGATGGGTGTGGCGTCATGCCTGCAGCCTGTAGCCATGCTTCACCCAGCAAGAAGTCCCTGTTTCCAGGTAGGAAAACTGAAGTTTTCGCTTCAACGGCTTTAAATCGTTCTGCGATGTGCCATTGAAAGTCGGTCGATGCATCATCCCCCAACCAGACCTCGAACAGGTCGCCGGCAACAATCAGCGTATCAAGGGTTTTTATGCTGTCCAGCAGAGAGAAAAGATTCTCGCTGATGGGGCACTGGGCCTGCCCGAGGTGTAAGTCGGACAGGCCTAAAGTGATTAGCCGATCCATTCAGCCTTTTCGATGATGACGTCTTCAACGGGAACATCGGCGTGTGGGCCACGACGACCGGTTTCGACGGCAACAATGGCGTCTACGACGTCCATGCCTTCAGTCACTTGGCCAAACGCACAGTAGCCATAGCCTTGCATGGTTTCGCTTGAGAAGTTCAAGAAGTCGTTGTCGACGACGTTGATAAAGAACTGGCTGGTCGCACTGTGGGGCTCCATGGTACGCGCCATCGCGATGGTGCCACGATCGTTCTTCAGTCCGTTGGCGGCTTCGTTTTGAATAGGAGCCTGAGTCGCTTTTTGTTCGAAGGCGGTGTCAAAACCACCGCCTTGAACCATGAAGCCAGGGATGACCCGATGGAAAAGGGTGCCATCGAAGTGGCCGCTTTCGACATATGACTTGAAGTTTTCGCAGGTGGCGGGAACTTTGTCCATCGCCAGCTCTAGCTTGATGATGCCCATGCTGGTGGTCAGCTGAATCATTCAAAAGGCTCCAGATAATTAAAAGACGCGTTATCATACGCTTTTTTACGAGCGAACGCAGACCTGATGCTGATATTTGACACACTCGCCGGCCAAAAGCGCGAATTCACACCTTTGAATGACAACAAAATCGGCATGTATGTCTGTGGCATAACCGTCTATGACTTGTGTCATATCGGGCATGCGCGGGTGATGGTGTCATTTGATGTGATCGTTCGATACCTGCGGGCTCAGGGCTATGAGGTCAATTACATTCGCAATATCACTGACGTAGATGACAAGATCTTTGCTCGTGCCTCTGAGCGAGGCATTCCATTTGATCAGTTAACCCAGGAATTCATCGAAGCCATGCACGTCGATTTGGCTGCGCTTGGATGTGAACCTCCCAGTTCTGAGCCTCGCGCCACGGGTCACATGACTGAAATCATTAGTTTGATCGAGCGCCTGATGCAGGCCGGAGCCGCCTATCAAGGGGAGTCCGGTGACGTGTATTTTCGGGTTTCTGCATTCGATGACTACGGCAAGCTGAACAATCGCAAACTAGAGGACATGTTGGCCGGGGCCCGAGTTGATGTGGCCAGCGACAAAGAATCGGCCGCAGATTTCGTGTTGTGGAAGGCCGCGAAAGCAGGCGAAGCGGCCTGGCCGTCCCCTTATGGTGATGGGCGTCCCGGTTGGCACATTGAGTGCAGTGCAATGAGTATGAAGGCGCTGGGTGAGACCTTCGATATTCACGGCGGTGGGCCGGATTTGAAGTTCCCGCATCACGAAAATGAAATCGCTCAATCTGAGGCGGCCACTTGCAAGCCCTATGCAAATTATTGGATGCACGCCGGCGCAGTTCGTGTGGACAACGAGAAAATGTCTAAGTCACTCGGCAACTTCTTTACAATTCGCGAGGTGCTCGAGAAATATCATCCGGAAGTGGTTCGTTTCTTTTTGCTCAGCTCGCATTACCGTGGGCACATCAACTACAGCGACGCGGGGCTTGAGCAGGCCGCCGAGAGCCTGTCACGTATCTATCGGGCCCTGCGCGAAAGAGCCGTTGGCCCGGCCAGCGAGCCATGGGTCCAGAAATTCGATGCCGCTATGCAGGATGATTTCAATACGCCGCTGGCCTTAAGCCAGGTGTTTGAGGCTGTTCGAGAAATCAATGTGACAGGGGATCCGGCGCTGGTCGGATTTATTCAGCACGTTGGCAACGTGTTTAATCTGTTTCAGCAAGATCCGGCTCATTTCGCGGTGCGCATCTCAGATGCCGTCGAATTAGACGAAAGCTGGATTGCTGAGCGCATCGAAGCCCGGGCTCAGGCGAAGCGGGATCGAGATTTTGAACAGGCCGACGCCATTCGCACCGAGTTGGCTGAAGCAGGCGTTGAAATCGAAGACAGTCGAGAAGGAACACGCTGGTCGTACAAATGAGTCTTGCCAGCGGCACGCAAAAGCACTACAGTGCGCGCCGCGTTGAGCAGTCGTCTCAACCTGTCGGAGTATAGCGCAGCCTGGTAGCGCATCTGCTTTGGGAGCAGAGGGTCGGGGGTTCGAATCCCTCTACTCCGACCATTTTTCTAGTCTTCCGGTGACTCAAATTTTTCTGTCGTAAAACTCAGAAAAGTTGTAAGTTCTGCTAGACAGGAAAAGGGCGCAACGCTATATTGCGCCCCGCTTAACACAGAGCGCTCGTAGCTCAACCGGATAGAGCACCCGCCTTCTAAGCGGGTGGTTGCAGGTTCAAGTCCTGCCGGGCGTGCCACTGCTCGGCTTGGGGTGAGTGTTAGGTTCAGTGGTGGGTGTAGCTCAGTTGGTAGAGCCCCGGATTGTGATTCCGGTTGTCGTGGGTTCGAGCCCCATCATCCACCCCATTTTCGCGGTCGTGGTGGAATTGGTAGACACGCCAGATTTAGGTTCTGGTGCCGCAAGGTGTGAGAGTTCGAGTCTCTCCGACCGCACCATTCATCTATAGGATGTATCAATAAAGCGCTTTCGGCGCTTTTTTTGTGCCTGAAAATTGCGTAATGCTTGAACACTGAGGGTTCAATCTCTATCCTTCGCGCCCTTAATTTATCGAAAAACCACACGCAGGAGCCAACAAGTGCAAGTCAGCGTAGAGAACACGAGCGCCCTAGAGCGCCGCCTGACCGTATCCGTCCCTTCAACCGACGTCGATGCTCAGGTAGAAGCCAAACTACAGCAGACCGCCAAAACGGTTCGTATTGACGGCTTCCGTCCGGGCAAAGTGCCCATGAAAATTGTCCGTAAACGTTACGAAGGCGCTGTTCGCCAAGACGTTTTGGGTCAAGCCATTGAACAAGCGTTTTATCAGGCCGTTGCACAAGAGAATCTGCGCCCTGTGGGTCAGCCCAACATCGAGCCGGTCAACATGGAAGCAGGCAAGGACCTTGAGTTCGTTGCAACCTTTGAAGTGTTCCCCGAAGTTGAACTAGCCGATCTGAGCGGCGTTGAAGTTGAGCAGGCGGAATCAAAAGTCATGGCGGCCGACGTCAAGAAAATGATCGAAAACCTGCGTGAGCAAAAGAAAGAATGGAAAGAAAGCCCCCGCGCTGCGGTTAAAGAAGGCGATCGCGTCACCATTGATTTCTTGGGCAAGGTCGACGGCGAAGCCTTTGATGGCGGCGCGGCAGAAGGCCAGACGCTTGAAATTGGTTCAGGTCAGATGATCCCCGGGTTTGAAGACGGCATCGTCGGTATGAAGAAGGGCGAAGAGAAAGACATCGACGTGACTTTCCCCGAGGAATACCACGCTGAAAACCTTAAGGGCAAAGCAGCGGTATTCACCATTACGCTACACAAAGTTGAGCGTGGCAGCCTGCCCAAGGTTGACGAAGACTTCGTTAAGTCATTTGGCGTTGAAGACGGCGACTTGGACAAGTTCAAAGAAGAACTGAAGGTCAACATGCAGCGCGAGTTGGACCAGGCCATCACGAACCGCAACAAGAAAGCTGCATTTGACGCACTGTTAGAAGCGAACGAAATCGATGTGCCTGCTGCGGCCATTGACGGCGAGATCGCTCAGTTACAACAGCAGGCGGCGCAGCGCTTTGGCCAAGGCCAGATCGACGCAAGCCAGTTGCCCCGCGAGCCCTTCGAAGAAGAAGCGGGCCGTCGCGTTAAGCTAGGCGTTCTGGTCGGTGAGTTTGCGCGTCAGAACGAACTGAAGGCGGATGCGGATCGCGTTCGTGCAGCGGTCGATCGTATTGCCAGCGCGTATGAAGATGGTTCTCAGGTCGTTGAGTACTACTACGGTAACGAAGACGCTCTGCGTCAGGTTGAGACCATGGTACTGGAAGAAATGACTGCAGAAACTATTTGCAAACAGGCAAAAGTGTCCCAATCCAAGCTATCCTATGAGGAAGCCGTGTCAGGACAAGCGCAAGCCTAAGTTTCTGACACCCGTTGTGACAGAGATAGAGGTGGTATGAGCGACATTAACAATTTGGGCTTAGTGCCTATGGTCATCGAACAGTCCGCGCGCGGAGAACGTTCGTTTGACATTTATTCACGACTGCTCAAAGAGCGCGTGATATTCCTGGTCGGCCCGGTCGAAGACCAAATGGCCAATCTGGTCGTGGCTCAGTTGCTGTTTCTGGAAAGCGAAAATCCAGACAAGGACATCAACCTCTATATCAATTCGCCCGGCGGCGTCGTAACCGCTGGGCTTTCCATCTACGACACCATGCAGTTTATTAAGCCTGACGTCAGCACGACGGTGATTGGTCAAG